>JAUVQB010000026.1 GCA_030598385.1 Alphaproteobacteria bacterium
CGCAGCCGAAACAGGTCGGCGGGGCTGGCCAGGAGGCCGTCCTCGAAGAAGGCGCGGATGTGCTTGTCGCCGAGGCCTTCGATGTCGAAGGCCTCGCGAGAAACGAAATGACGTAGCCGCTCCACGGCCTGGGCCGGGCAGATGAGCCCGCCGGTGCAGCGCCGCACCGCTTCGCCCGGCTCGCGGATGGCCGAGCTTTCGCACACCGGACAGACCTCGGGGAAGGCGTAGGGGGGTCTTCGTTTGTGGCCCTTCTCTCGGACCACCTCGACCACCTGGGGGATCACGTCGCCGGCCCGCTGGACCACCACCAGGTCGCCCTCGCGGATGTCCTTGCGGGCGATCTCGTCCTCGTTGTGCAGGGTGGCGCGGCTGACCACGACGCCGCCGACCGTGACCGGCGCCAGTTCGGCGACGGGGGTGAGCGCGCCGGTCCGCCCGACCTGGATGGAGATCCGCTCGAGCCGGGTCTGGGTCTGCTCGGCCGGGAACTTGTGGGCGGTCGCCCAGCGCGGCGCGCGGCTGACGAAGCCGAGCCGCTCCTGCCAGTCGAAGCGGTTCACCTTGTAGACGATGCCGTCGATGTCGTAGGGCAGCTCGGCGCGCTTGGCCAGAATCTCGTCGTAGAACGCCAGCACCTCCTCGACGCTGCCGCAGAGGCGCGCCAGCGGATTGGTCGGAAAGCCCCAGTCGCGGAGCCGGGCGAGGAAGCCCCAGTGTGTCGTCGCGACGCTGGCGCTGACCTCGCCGCTGACATCGCCCAGGGCATAGGCGAAGAGCGCCAAGGGCCGCGCCGCTGTGATGCGTGAATCGAGCTGGCGCAGGCTGCCGGCGGCGGCGTTGCGCGGGTTGGCGAAGACCTTCGCGCCGGCGGCCTCCTGGTCGCGGTTGAGCTTTAGAAAGTCCGGGCGGGCCATGTAGACCTCGCCGCGTACCTCGAGCACGGTTGGGGCCTCGCCGGCGAGGGTCTTGGGCAGGTCGCCGAGGGTGCGCAGGTTCGCGCTCACGTCCTCGCCCTCGGTGCCGTCGCCGCGCGTCGCGCCCTGCACGAAGCGGCCGTTCTCGTAGCGCAGCGAGATCGACAGGCCGTCGATTTTGGGCTCGGCGACCAACTCGACCGGATCGTCGCCGAGGTTGAGAAACCGCCGGATGCGGGCAAAGAACTCCTCGATGTCTTCGGCATCGAAAGCGTTGGAGAGCGACAGCATGGGCGCGGCGTGTTTGACCTTGGCGAAGCCGCCGGCGGGCGCCGCGCCGACCCGCTTCGACGGGCTGTCGGGGCGCACCAGCTCGGGGAATCGACCCTCGATCGCCTCGTTGCGGGCCCTGAGGGCGTCGTAGTCGGCGTCGGAGACCTCCGGCGCGTCGTCCTGGTGATAGAGGCGGTCGTGATGGGCGATGACCTCGGCCAGGCGCTCGAGTTCCTCGGCGGCCTGGCCCGGCGACAGGGTTTCGACGGCTTGCTCTTCTGTTGCGGGCGCGGCCATCAGGCGGCCCCGATCAGGCGGCCGGCGGCGGCGCGCGCTTCGTCCGTCACCTCGGCGCCCGACAGCATGCGCGCGATCTCCTCCTGCCGCTCCTCGCTGTCGAGGGGCCGCACGCGGCTGCTCGTCTCGCCGCCCTTTTGCTGCTTGCTGACCCGCCAGTGGTGGGCGGCGCGGGCGGCCACCTGCGGGCTGTGGGTGACCACCAGGACCTGCCGGTCCGCGGCCAAGCGCGCCAGGCGCTCGCCGACCGCATGGGCCGCGGCGCCGCCGATGCCGCTGTCGACTTCGTCGAAAACCAGGGTGACTGGCGGCCCCAGGCCGGCCAGAACGACCTTGATGGCGAGCAGGAACCGCGCGAGCTCGCCGCCCGAGGCGATACGGCCCACCGGGCCGAGCGGCATGCCGGGATTGGTGCGGGCCTCGAAGGCCACGCGGTCCAGCCCTTGGGGGCCCCAGTCGCCTTCGTCCTCGCTGGCCGCAACCTTGGTCGTGAACTCCGCCTTCTCGAGCTTGAGGGGCGGCAGCTCGGCGTTCACCGCGGCGTCGAGCCCGCCGGCCGCCGAGCGGCGGGCCTTGCTCAATGATCTGGCCGTATCGAGATAGGCCGCGCGGGCCGCAGTGGCGGCAGCGGCGAGCGCGTCGAGGTGATCGGCGCCGGATTCGAGGGTGGCCAGGCGGGCCGTGAAGTCCTGGTAGAGCTCGGCCAGGCGGTCGGGCTCCGTGACATGTTTTCGGGCCAGGTCGTTGTAGGCGAAGAAACGGTCTTCGATCCGCGCCAGTTCCCCGGCGTCCAGGTCGAGACTGGCGGAGAAGCTTTCCAGGCCGGCAAGCGCTTCAGCCAGGTCCGCGGCCGCCCGCTCGAGCGCGGCGATGGTTTCCTCCAGGCCGCCCGCGGCCTTGGCCGATGCTTGATCCAGGAGTTGGCGCGCTTGGCCCAGGCTCTGTTCGGCGCCGCCCCCGGACCCGCCCTTGGAGCCGCCGCCGGCCCCTGCGCCGCTCTCGTTGCCCGAAAGCGCGGCGCTGGCCTGGTTCAGCGCCTCGACCAGTTGCTCGCGGTGCATCAGGCGCGCGCGCCGTTCGGCCAGGCTTTCCGCCTCGCCCGCTTGCGGGTCGAGCGCCGCCAGTTCCTCGACGGCGTGCCGCAGAAAGGCCTCCTCCGCCCGCGCCTTGGCCAAGGCCTGTTCGGCCTCTCGGGTGCGCTCCAGCGCCTCCCGCCAGGCATGCCATAGGCCCGCCGTTTCGCCGGTGGCTTCGGCCAGGCCGCCGAAGGCGTCGAGGAAAGCCCGGTGGCGGGTGCCGTCCAGCAGGCCATGTTGCTCGAACTGGCCCTGAATCTCGACCAGCGCGCCGCCCAGGCCGCGCAGCAGACCGACGGCGACCGGCTGATCGTTGACGAAGGCGCGGCTGCGCCCGTCGGCGCCGAGGCTGCGGCGAAGGATCAGGCTGGGTTCCTCCAGATCGATGCCGTGTTCGGCGAGCCGCTCGCGAATCGGGTCATCTTCGGCGATATCGAACACGGCGACGATCGAGCCTTGGTTCGCGCCCGGGCGCAGCAAGCGGGCCTCGGCGCGGCCACCGAGGGCCAGACCCAGGGCGTCTAGCAGGATCGACTTGCCGGCCCCGGTCTCTCCAGTCAGGGCGCAGAGGCCACAATCGAATGTGAGATCGAGCTGGTCGATCAGGACCAGGTTCCGGACCGACAGGCTATGCAGCATCTAGAGCGGTATGAGGTCAAATTGAAGCAACGCTGTTGCCTCTGGGCCGAGTCCGTCCGCTAGGCGCGGGCCGAAGCGCGATGCCCCATGGATTTCCGGCGCATCGGGCGAGGTTCGCAACGACGCGGCGGGCCGGCCCCCCGTATCCATGGGGGCAATCCATGCGGGACGGGCGATTTTGGCCGGACGCCGCGTCGCTCGTCCCGAAAATCCACTGGGAATATGGGCTGGCATGTCCTTCGTCCCAAACATTGATCCCTGGCCTAACGTCCAGCCAAAATCGCTCCGTCAGCGTGGTTCAATTTGACCTCATACCGCTCTTGCCCTCAGAAAACCGAATCCCAGGTGCGACCAACCCACCCCTGATCGCTTTCCTCGTCGGGCATGGCATCGACCCCGGTGAACAGAGCGTAGCTATCGGCATACCACTCGCTGCCCGGATAGTTGTAACCGAGCACGGCGGCGTTCGCTTGAGCCTCGTCGACCACGCCGAGGGCGAGATAGGCCTCGACCAGGCGATGGAGCGCCTCGGGTACGTGGCTGGTCGTCTCGAAGGTCTTGATGACGGTGCGAAAGCGGTTGATTGCCGCGAGATATTCGCCGCTCGACAGATAGAAACGCCCGATGCTCATGTGCTTGCCGGCGAGGTGATCGCGCGTCAGGTCCATCTTGAACCGGGAATCGCGGGCATATTTGCTGTCGGGGAACCGGCGGGAGACCTCATCCAGGTTCGCCAACGCCAAGCGGGTCATTTTCTGGTCGCGCTCGACGTCGGAGATCTGCTCGTAGTAGCTAATGCCGCGCAGGTAGTAGGCGTAGGCGATGTCCTTGTGGCCGGGATGCAGTTGGATGAAACGGTCCAGGGTATTGATGGCGTCGTCGTACATACTGTCCTGATACTGCGCGAAGGCGGCCATCAACTGGGCCTTGGACGCCCAGGCGGAATAAGGGTGCTGGCGCTCGACTTCGTCGAACAGCCTCGCCGACTCCTCGTAGTTCTTGAGGTAGAGTTGATTGAGCGCGCCGTTATAGAGCTCTTCGACCGGCTGCTCGACATAGACGGGCCCCTCATCGTCGCCGCAGCCGGCCAAGGCCAGGACGAGCAGGCCGGCGGACAGCAAGCGGCCGAGCCTGCGGGGGCGAAGCGCAAACTGGTTGGCGCATGGCATGGTTGGTTCGGCTCCGGCGGTGTTGAATCGACCGAGTCGGCTTCTTTCGAGGCCGACTATAGGTCCTCGCCCATGGCTCCTCAAGGCGTCCGCGCGGTGCTCTTCGCACATGCGAAATAACCTTGGATCCGGCCCGGGAGGTTCCGTCAGGCGCCAACTGCCGCCGTTTTACGGGCCGGCTCGCGCGGTTCCGGCGAGCTCGGCCTGCGGGGTCGGGCAAGATCGCGCCACGACCAGGCCGCGGTATCGCTGAACAGCTTCTCCAGCAGGCGAATCATCATGCCCGGTTTCGCGCTGCGGACGGTCGCTAGGCCGATGACCGGCCCACCGGCCAGGTAGAGATCGCCGATCATGCACTGAGTCTGGTGGCGCACGAACTCATTGGTGAATCGCAAGGGGAGATCGTCGGCGATCCTGTCGCCGAGGACAGTAACCGCGTTGTCGGGGCGGCCTTCCTGGCATTCGGCGTCATCCGCCGGATCGAGGAAGTCGAAATGGCGCGCGCGCGAAACCTCGCGCTTGTAGGTTTGTTTGTCGAGCGTGACCGCCCAGGCCTGCTGACCCACGGCCGTGCATTGGGATTCGCAAGCGACATCAAGCGTGAGCCCCGAACCTGGCGCCAACGTGACCGACCCCCGGCCTTCGCTGATCTGAATGGGGCTTCGGATTTCGAGGGCGCGACGGGGCGCGTTCTGCGCGGTGCTGCCGGCGCACTCCAGGAGAAAGACGAACGGCGCCGCGCTGCCGTCCATGGCCGGCAATTCAGGACCGTCCAGCTCGATCATCGCATTATCGATCGTACAGCCTGAGAGCGCCGACATGAGATGCTCGATTCCCGTCACCTCGACGCCGCTTTCATTGACTAAGCCCGTGGCGGCGGCGTTCGCAACCGCGTGTTCCCAGCTTGCCGGAATCCACGGCCGGTGATTGAGGTCGATTCGCGAGAAAACGATCCCGAGGTCGGGCGGGGCCGGCCTCAGGGTCATGGCGATTTTCGCACCGCTGTGCCGGCCGATGCCGGAGCAATGAATCGCGTTCTTAAGTGTGCGTTGAGGAACGTCGGGCGAAGACGCTGCGCCGGGTTTTTCCATCAGATCGTCTCGCTTTGGGTTGGCCCGATGCCTGGTACCGGGACGCGTCCCGGCACCAGGCCCTCGGCCGCCATTAGGATGAGGTTGTGGAGAACTCAATCCACCTTTGCATGCCCTGGATTGTGATCCCTCCTCGAACCTCGGCTGCAAATCTCTAACGCAGGGATTCCACGCCTCCGGTTAGTTGGCCTGGCGACGGAGGAAGGCCGGAATATCCAGGAGGTCCTCCTCGCTCTGGCTGACCCCGACCCGCTCGGCCGGATCCAGGCCGGTGAGGCGAGGCTGGTTCAGCGCCGGATCCGTTTTGGCCGCTGCCGGCTTCTGCGTGGCGGCGGACGGCGCCGGGGCCGCCGCCTGTTCGACCCGAGCCTCGCCGGCCGGCGGACGTGCTGCCGTGGCCTGGCGGGGCGCGGCGGTCTTCCGAACACCGGCCGGGCCGGCGGCTTCGGATCGTGGCGCCCCTTGCGCAGGCTCCGGCTGGCCGTTGCTTTGGGTGGCCTCGTGGAATGCACGTGCCGCGCCAGTCACTTTTGCCAGCAGCCCCTTGGCCTTTCTGGGTGCGGCCATGTCCGCCTCAGCCTCCTGGGCCGGGACCCGCCGCTGGCCGCTGTTGGCCAGCTCGGCCGCCGCAAAGGGGTCCGCATGGCTGGCCTCAATGGCTGGCTGCGGTGCCGCCTGAGCCTGTACCTCTGCGGCAGGCGGCGCGATGAAGCCATCGTCGGCAGGCTCCGGGTGCTCGCTCTCGTTTTCGAGCTCGGCCACCGCTTCGAGCGGCTCTTGCGCTTCCTGCAGCGGCTCTTCCGCCAACGCGGCCTCGAGCTCCGCTTGCGCCATCGGCACGGCCTCCACCGCCGGCTCTTCGGCAACCGGCTCGCCTGCCGATTCGGCGCCGGCCGCGCCGACTGCGGTGACCGTGCCCATCGCGGGACCGCCGGACGCCCGCGCCGCGCGCGTGGCGCTGCTCACCAGGCTGAGCGACACCGGCCGCGGATGGGCGGCCGCCTCGGTGTCGATCCCGGTCGCCACGACGGAAACGCGCATGCGGCCGCTCATCGCCTGCTCGAAGGTCGAGCCGAAGATGATGTTGGCATCCGGGTCGACCTCGTCGCGGATGCGATTGGCCGCTTCGTCGACCTCGAACAGGGTGAGGTCGTCGCCGCCGGTGATATTGATCAAGACGCCGCGCGCGCCCTTCATGGAGACCTCGTCCAAGAGCGGATTGGAGATGGCCGCCTCGGCCGCCTCTATCGAGCGATGCTCGCTGTCGGCCTCGCCGGTGCCCATCATGGCCTTGCCCATCTCGCTCATGACGGCGCGGATATCGGCAAAATCCAAATTGATGAGGCCTGGCATGACGATCAGGTCGGTCACGCCGCGCACGCCGGCGTGCAGCACGTCGTCGGCCATCTTGAAGGCGTCGGCGAAGGTGGTCTTCTCGTTCGCCACCCTGAACAGGTTCTGATTGGGAATGATGATCAGGGTGTCGGCATACTCCTGCAGATCGCTGAGCCCGGCCTCGGCGATCTGCATGCGGTGAATGCCCTCGAACTGAAACGGCTTGGTGCAGACGCCGACGGTCAGGATGCCGGCTTCGCGCGTCGCCCGGGCGATGACGGGTGCTGCGCCCGTGCCGGTGCCGCCGCCCATGCCGGCGGCGATGAAGACCATATTGACGCCTTCCAGGGCGGCGAGAATCTCGTCCATCGCCTCTTCGGCGGCGGCACGGCCGACCTCCGGCTGCGAGCCGGCGCCCAGGCCCTGGGTGATGTGCCGGCCGATTTGCACCGTGTGTTCGCAGAGCGACAGGTTGAGTGCCTGGGAGTCGGTGTTGGCGACCAAAAAGTCGACGCCTTCCAGGTTCGACTGGATCATGTTGTTGACGGCGTTGCCGCCGGCGCCTCCGACGCCGATGACGGTTATCTTAGGTGTCAATTGGCTTTCCGAAACCGGAAGATCGAGTTTCAAAGTCATGCTCGCCTCCTAATGGCTATGCAAAGGGCCCCCGCGATCGGCGGGAGGGGCAGGGTGTCCCGAGGCGGTCGGGACCACCGGGTCGAAGCGGTCAAAAATGCTCACGAAACCAACCGCCGAGACGGCCGACCAAACCGTCCGGCTCAGGGGTCTTGACACGGTCCTCCTCCAGGGATGGCGCTTCCACATCGTGGTCGTCGGTCATCGCGTAGGCGATGAGGCCGGCGCTGGCGGCATAGGCCGGGCCGGCCGTGGCCTCGGCCAGGCCGCGAATGCGGGCCGGGCGGCCGACGCGGACCTGCTTGTCGAGAATGAGGGCGGCCAGGTCGCGCAGGCCCGGAAGCTGGCTGGCGCCGCCGGTCAGAACGACGCGGCGCCCGGCCACCTTGTCGAAGCCGCTGGTCTCGACCCGCGAGCGGACCAGTTCGAGGATCTCTTCCATGCGTGGCTGGACGATTCCCACCAGCAGCGAGCGCGGCACCTGATGCGGCGTGCCGCCGTCGTCCTCGCCGACCTGGGGAACGTCGATGTATTCGCGATCGTCCGCGGCCACCGTCATGGCATGGCCGAACAGGGTCTTCATGCGCTCGGCGTCGGCGATCGGCGTCGACAGGCCGCGGGCGATGTCGTTGGTGACATGCAGGCCGCCGACCGGCATGACGTCGGTGAAGATCACGTTGCCCCCGAGGAACACGGCGATAGACGTGGTGCCGCCACCCATGTCGATCAGGGTCGCACCCAGTTCCGATTCGTCGGGCGCCAGGGTCGCGAGGCCCGAGGCGTAGGGGGAAACGACGAAGCCGCCGACATCGAGGTGACAGCGCTCGATACAGGTGCTGAGGTTGCGGACCGGCCCGTTGCCGGCGGTCACCAGATGCATATTGACGCCGAGGCGCTCGCCGAACATGCCGCGCGGATCGCGGATGCCGGAGCTGCCGTCGATGGTGTAGCTGGTCGGAATCGAATGGATGAGCTGGCGGCCGCGAGAGGTCTCGCCGGTGACGCTCTCGGACTCGAAACCTCGGGAGAGCGCGCGGCGCAGGTCCGCGTCGCCAACCTCGTGGCCGGCGATCGACACCTCGACGGCCATGGAGAAGGACAAGGGAAGCCCGCCCGACAGGTTCACGATGACCGATTCGACGGCTTCCCCCGCCATCTGCTCGGCGGCGTGAACCGCATTGAGGATGGCGCTTTGCGCGGCTTCCATATCGACCACCGCGCCGCTTTTCACGCCGCGGCTGGCCTGTTGTCCGATGCCGACCACCTTCGGCACCCGCCCATGCTCCAGCTCGGCGATGAAACAGCAGATCTTGCTGCTGCCGACGTCGAGGGCGGCAACACGATTGTTGCGGGTTCGCGCGAGGGGCTTCTTCATCGCCGTCGGTCTCACCTCTGCAAAGGGTCGGGTCCGGGTGTCATCAGGTGTTCTTGCCGTCGTCACTTTCCACCGGCGGGTCTTCCTCGGGCGCGGTCCGCACCACCAGCCGATCCGGCAGGCGAAGGTCGATACTGTCGACGTCGCGTTGCAGCACGCCATGCTGGCGTTCTATGCGGGCGAACTGGGCCCAGGCTTCGGCGGCCCCGGTTTCCGGCAGGCGTACGTCGGTTCCGCCATGGAAGCGAAGGTTCCAGCGCCGGCCGCCGACCCGCACGGCGGCAACCACGCGCCGGCGCAGCTCGGGTTCGCCGTCGAGCAACCGCAGCAGCCCCGCGGCGTGTGTCGGCGCATCGGGGCCCACCACCAGGGTGAGGCCGGCGTAGTCTTCCGGCCGGGCGCCTGCGATCACCGCGCCGGTCTCGTCGATCACCGCCATCTGCCCTTCGACCTGCCACAGCGCGATCGGATGGCGCTCTTCGACCCGCAGGTAAATCACCGACGGCAGCCGCCGTTCGACGGTGACCTGGCGTACCCAGGTCAAGGCTTCGATGCGGGATTTGGCGGCTTGCGGGTCGAAACCGAAAATGGGATCGCCGCGCGCTACGCCGACCGCCGCCAACAGTCGCTCCGGACTGGTCCGCATGCGGCCTTCCACGAAGACTTCATCTACCGAGAGGCCGAACGCGGCGGTCGCCCTGCCGAGGCTCTCGGCCGAGGCGTCCAGCTTGCGGCCCGCCCAACCGCTGCCGATCAGGCCGATGACGCTAGCCAGGACGAGCAACCCGGCGAGGCCCGCGGCGCCTTTGAGCGCCAGCTCGCGGTGGACCAAGGCTCCCGGGCGGCGCAACCTGCCGTGCGAGCCCTTGGAGGCCTTGGCGCCACGCCGTTTGCGTGACGGGCAGGGGCGGTCTTTCGAGGTCAGCGGTCGCATGCGGCGTGCTCCACCATCCAGGCACAGAGTTCGGGAAAGTCGATGTTCAAGTAAGCAGCCTGTTCCGGGACCAGGCTCAAGGGGGTCATGCCCGGCTGGGTGTTGATCTCCAGCAGATAGAGATCGCCGGAAGCCTTGGCCGTGTCGTCGTAGCGGAAATCCGCGCGGCTCACGCCCCGGCAGCCGAGAGCCTGGTGCGCGGTCACGGCCATCTCCAGGGCGCGGTCATAGACGTCGGCAGGAATCTTCGCCGGGATCACGTGGTCGGCGCGGCCGTCGGTGTACTGGGCCGCGTAATCGTAGAAGCCCTGGCGCGGCCGGATCTCGGTCACCGCCAGGGCGCGCTCGCCCATGACCGCCACCGTGAGCTCGCGCCCGGCGATAAACTTCTCGACCAGCATTTTGGTCCCCGGC
>JAUVQB010000276.1 GCA_030598385.1 Alphaproteobacteria bacterium
TCCTTCACGTCGCCGATGATGTTCATGACCTCGGACACGCCGGCGCGCTCGCGCCGCTTGTCGATGATCGCGAGATCCGCGTTGATCCGCTTGGCCAGCGCCCGCGCCCGCACCACGCCGCCGACGTCGGGCGAGACGACGGTCAGGGTCTGGTTGTTGCAGCGCTCCTCGATGTCCTTGATGAACACCGGCGCGGCGAAGAGATTGTCGGTCGGAATGTCGAAGAAGCCTTGGATCTGGCCCGCGTGCAGGTCCAGGGTGAGCACCCGGTCGGCCCCGGCGGAGGTGATCAAATTGGCCACCAGCTTGGCCGAGATCGGCGTGCGCGGCCCCGACTTGCGGTCCTGCCGGGCGTAGCCGTAGTAGGGGATGACCGCCGTGGTGCGCCGCGCCGAGCCACGCTTCAGGGCGTCCATCGCCACCAGCAGCTCCATCAGGTTGTCGTTGGCCGGATAGGAGGTCGACTGGATGACGAAAAGGTCCTCGCCGCGCACGTTCTCCTGGATCTCGACGAAGATCTCCATGTCGGAAAATCGGCGCACGCTGGCCTTGGTCAACGGCAGGTTGAGGTAAGCGGAGATGGCCTCGGCCAAGGGCCGGTTAGAGTTGCCAGTCAGGATCTTCACAACAGTTCCCCGACCCTGCTACGAAGCGAACGGCGACCGCCAGCCAAGCCGCGAATTTCTCTCAAGAATCCCCCCTGAGACGTCCTTCCGGGCTCGAGGCGGGCGGACTGTAACAATGTGCCCCGCTTCTGTAAACGTCCTTTGCCGCACGAGGTGGGTGCTGTCCGGGATACCGGGGCGATCACATAAATACGCAGGTCGCCAAGAGGCCCAGCAGGAGGAAGATCGAGAAGAGGATGACGTGCGGCATGGGCTTGCGTGGCGCTGTCCGTATTATGCCCCGGGTCAGGCAACGACGAGATCGAGCGGCGCGCGCGACAGGGGCTCGGCCCCGGCGTCGCCGATCAGACTGGTGCGGCCGAGCGACATGGCGAGGCCCGCCTCGCTGTCGAAGATGATCATGTGGCAGAAGAAGACCATGCCGGGGGCAACCTCGACCGGGTTGTCCTGGTAGAGCATGGGCCAGTCCATCCAGTTCGGCGCGAATGTGGTGCCGAGCGAATAGCCGCAGGCGTTCAGGCGGTGGGCCTGATCGCCGGCCCGGTCGACCACCTCGGCGTGGGCCGCGAAGCCGTCGCCGACCCGGCCGCCCGGCTTCAGCGCCTCCTCCACCGCCAGCAGGGCTTCCTCGGCGACCGCGTGCATCTCGCGCTGCCGGGCCGGGGCCTCGCCGACGACGAAGGTGCGCATCATGGCGGCGTGGTAGTGCCGGTAGGCGCCGGCCCATTCCAGGGTGAGCTGATCCTGGGGATCGAGGGGCCGGCGTCCGGTGAAATAACGGCACAGCAGGGCGCCCGGCCCCGAGCCGATGATGAAGTCGTTGCCCGGATAGTCGCCGCCGCCGCGGAAGATGGCGCCGTGCATGGCCGCCAGGATGTCGCCCTCGAAGGCGCCGGCGGCGGTCAGCTTCACGGCCTCGTCGTAGGCCGCGTCGGCGAGCTCCGCGGCCCGGCGCACATAGGTAATCTCGGCCGGGGACTTCACCAATCGCAGGCGGTTCACCAGCAGCGAGGCGTCTCCGAGGGTACAGAAGCCCTCGAGCGCCCATTCCAGGCGCTTGCCGTTTCGGGCCGTCAGGCCATAGGCCTCGTATTCCACTCCGAGGCGGCCACCGGAAAGCCCGAGCTCGGCGAGGATGTCTCTGAGCTCGTCCGCCGGGTTGGCCTCGGGCCCGTCGACCCAGACCCGCACGTCTTCGACGACCGATGTCTCCTGGGCTTGGCGCAGGTCCGGCGCGCGGGTCAGCAGCATCATGCGGCCGTCCGCGGTGAGCACCAGGCACTGGAAGAAGACGTAGCCGAAGGTGTCGTAGCCGGTCAGGTAGTACATCGACTCCTGGCGGAACATGAGCAGGGCGTCGAAGCCATCTTCTGCCACCGCGGCGCAGGCCTTGGCCCGGCGCTCGGCCAGTTCATCCCTGGTGAAGTGGAGGGCCATGGGCCTCAGGGCTCCAGTGATATGGCGGAAAGCAGACGGCCGTACGCCTGTTCGCCATGGAGACAGGCTCGGCGGTAGCTGAAGAAGCGGGCGGGCTCGGCGCAGGTGTCGGCGGCAAGGCTCTCGACCCGTGCGATGCTGGCCCGGGCGAGGCGGCGCGCAACGTAGCCCTTCAGGTCGAACCGAAAGTGCCCGTCGCGTGGCGCGGCCTGGAAGAAGTTGCGATTGGCGGGATCCTGATCGAGGAAGGGAGCAGGGAACTCCGGGCCGACCTCGTACGACGGCTGCTCGATCGCCGGCCCGACGGCGGCCAGGGTAGACTCGGGTCGGGCGCCAAGCTTCTGCATGGTCGCCAGGGTCGTTTCGAGGACGCCGTCGAGGGCGCCGCGCCAGCCGGCGTGGGCCGCCGCCACCACGCCGGCCTCCCGGTCGGCGAACAGTACCGGCACGCAGTCGGCGGTGAGCACGCCGACGGCGAGCCCCGCCGTTTTGGTCACCAGGGCGTCGGCCTTCGGCCGTTCGTCGGCCGGCCACGGCGTCTCGGCCTGCGCCGCCCGGTTCGAGTGCACTTGATAGACGGTGGCCAGCCGATCTGCCGCCAAGCCCAGGCGCGCCAGGGCGCGGGCGCGGTTTTCGACGACGCGGTCGGGATCGTCGCCGGAGCCCAGGCCGCAATTGAGGGAGGCGTAGAGGCCTTCGCTCACGCCGCCTTCGCGGGTGAAGAAGCCGTGGCGGATGCCGGGCACGGCGGAGAGGGTCTCGGAGGTCAGCATGGCGCGGCGCAGTCTACAGAGGCTCTTCGTACCATGGGAAGCCCGCTCTCAAGCGAATCCGGAGGGCGGGTCGAGGCCCGCCGGGGTGAGCGCCAGGACCTTGAATAGCTCGCCCATCTGGTCCGGCGCGGTTAGGCGCAGGCTGGCGGAGCGGATGTCCTCGCGCTGGGTTGGCGTGGCGTCTTTCATCAAGCTCGCGGCCCGTGCCGCGATGCCGAGCCGCTCTAGGAACACGCGCTGGGCGACCGGGCCATGGGCTACCGCCCCAGCCTCGCGTGCCGCCCGGCCGAGCGCCGCGAAGTCCACATGGCAGGTCAGGTCCGCCGTGCCCGGGTCGCTCAGCACGTCATGGCCCGCATGGCGGCGCACCGCCTGCA
>JAUVQB010000293.1 GCA_030598385.1 Alphaproteobacteria bacterium
GGCAACCTGCTGGCCGACCTCACGGCTCCGTTGATTGACCCGCGCATCAGATTGCGGTGAAATGCGTCCCATAACAGGGAGGCAATCCAATGAAACCGAATGCGATAAGGGGCGCGGCGTCCGCGCTCGTTCTAGCTGCCGCGCTGACCCAAGGCGGATCCGTGCTGGCCCAAGAAGGCGGCTTCGGCGGTCAGATGGTCGTCACCTACAAGGACGACATCAGCACCTTCGATCCGGCGATCGGCTACGACTGGCAGAACTGGTCGATGATCAAGAGCCTGTTCGACGGGTTGATGGACTACAAGCCGGGCACCACGGAGCTGATACCCGACCTCGCCGAAAGCTACACAATTTCCGAGGACGGTCTCGTTTACACCTTCAAGCTCCGTCCCGGGGTCAAGTTCCACAACGGCCGCGAACTGACCGCGACCGATGTGAAATACTCGATCGAGCGCTCGGTCAATCCGGAGACCCAGAGCCCGGGCCAGGGCTTCTTCTGGCAGATCAAGGGATTCGACGAGATGGCCTCGGGCGGCGCCCAGGAGCTGTCGGGCATCACCACGCCCGACGACGGCACCGTGGTCATCGAGCTTTCGCAGCCCGATGCGACCTTCCTTCAGATCGTCGCCATCAACTTCGCCTTCGCGGTGCCGCGCGAGGAAGTCGAGAAATACGGCCCCGACTTCGGTCGCAACCCGGTCGGCACCGGCGCCTACAAGATGACCGAGTGGGCGCTCGGCCAGCGCGTCGTGTTCGAACGCAACGCGGACTACTTCCGCGACGATGCACCGCACCTGGACAAGATCATCTTCGAAGTGGGCCAGGACCCGAGCGTGGCACTGCTGCGCCTGAAGCGGGGCGAGGTCGACGTGCTGGGCGATGGGATCCCCCCGGCCAACTTCCTGCAGGAAAAGAACGATCCGGCCAACAAGGGCCTGATCGTCGAAGGCGAATTGCTGCACACCGGCTATATCACCTTGAACACCACCGAGGCGCCGTTCGACAACAAGCTCGTGCGCCAAGCGGTCAACATGGCGATCAACAAGGAAAAGGTGGTCCGCATCGTCAACGGCCGCGGCGTCGTGGCGAACCAGCCCCTGCCGCCGGCCATGCCCGCCTACGACACGGCCTTCGAGGGCTATCCCTATGACCCGGCGAAGGCCAAGGAGCTGCTTGCCGAGGCGGGCTATGCCGACGGCTTCGAAACCGAGCTCTACGCCATGAACACCGATCCCAACCCGCGCATCGCCCAGTCGTTCCAGCAGGATCTGGCGGCGATCGGCATCAAGGCCGAGATCAAGGCCTTGGCGCAGGCCACTGTGATCGACGCCGGCGGCCAGGGCGCGGCGCCGATGCTGTGGTCGGGCGGCATGGCGTGGATCGCCGACTATCCGGACCCCTCCAACTTCTACGGTCCGATCCTCGGCTGCGGCGGCGCGGTGCCGGGTGGCTGGAACTGGGCCAAGTACTGTAACGAGGAGATCGACGCTCTGGCGGCCAAGGCCGACGGCATGGCAGGCGCCGATCAGGCCGACGCGCGCATCAAGATGTGGAGCGAGATCTACAACAAAATCATGGACGATGCGCCCTGGGTCCCGGTGTTCAACGAGGTGCGTTTCGCGATGCATACGGCACGGATCGGCGGCAAGGACATCTTCTTCGCCGACCCGATCCACATTCCCGTTCACTACGAGTATGTGTACGCGAAAGATGCCGAATAGCTGCAACCACACGATCCACAGGGCGCACAGCCACTACGGCTGGGACAACGCTTTCACGCCCCAGTTGACCATAGCCCCAGGCGAGTCGGTCGAGTTCGAGACCGTCGATGCTTCCGGCGGTCAACTGGGGCCGGAGTCCACCCTGGAGGACGTGGTCAACCTCGATTTCGGCAAGATCAACCCGGTTACCGGCCCCGTCCTGATCGACGGGGCCGAACCGGGCGACGCGCTGAAGGTCACCCTGCTCGGCTTCGAGCCCTCGGGCTGGGGCTGGACCGCCAACATTCCGGGCTTCGGTCTGTTGGCCGATCAGTTCCCGGATCCGGCGCTTAACCTCTGGACATACGATCCCGGCTCCCTCGCCCCAGCGGTTTACGGTCCCGGCGGGCGGGTGCCGCTCAAACCCTTCTGCGGCACGATCGGCGTGGCGCCGGGCGAGGCGGGGCTGCACAGCATCGTTCCGCCGCGCCGGGTCGGCGGCAACATGGACATCCGCGATATCTCGGCGGGTACGGAGCTTTATCTGCCGGTCGAAGTGCCGGGCGCCTTGTTTTCCGTCGGCGACTGCCACGCGGCTCAGGGCGACGGCGAGGTCTGCGGCACGGCGATCGAAAGCCCAATGAAAGTCGCCGCCAAGTTCGAGTTGGTGAAGGACGCCAATCTGGCGTTTCCGCGTTTCACCACGGCAGGGCCGGTCAGCCGCCATTTCGACGAGTTGGGCTACGAGGTGACCACCGGCATCGGACCCGACCTTTTCGAAGGCGCGCGCGCGGCGCTCTCCGGCATGATCGACCTGCTGACCGCCCGTCACGGCCTGTCGGCGGTCGAGGCTTACATGCTGTGCAGCGTGGCGGCGGATCTGCGCATCAGCGAGATCGTCGATCAGCCGAACTGGGTGGTGTCCGTCTATTTCCCGCGCCTCGTGTTCGAATGAGTCCGGCCGATGCGCTGACGCAGTCCGGGGCGGCGGCACCCGCGCAGCGCCGGCCTGCCGAAGGCGCAACTCCCCTGTTGCAGGTGGAGAACCTGTCAGCCAGCTTCTCCACCGAAGAGGGCCGGGTTCGCGTCGTCGAGGAGGTTTCCTTCTCGGTGCCCCAGGGCCGAACGGTGGGCCTGGTCGGCGAGTCCGGCTGCGGCAAGAGCGTGACCGCCATGACGCTGTTGCGCCTGCTGCCGTCGCCGCCCAGCCACATCGACGGCGGCCGGATCCTGTTCGACGGCAAGGACCTCGCCCAGCTCGGCGAGACCGAGCTGCGCCGGGTGCGCGGCGACCGCATCGGCATGATCTTCCAGGAGCCGATGACCAGTCTCAATCCGACCTTGAGCATCGGCTTCCAGATCGCCGAAGTCCTGCGCCTGCATCGCGGCCAGAGTGGCC
>JAUVQB010000201.1 GCA_030598385.1 Alphaproteobacteria bacterium
GCCAGGTCTACGAAGACCAGAAGGCCGCCGGCGAGACCGCGGGGCTGGCCGAGCAGGACAGCCACAAGACCTTCGACATCTCGGTCTGGCCGGTCCCGGCCAGGGGCGAAGTACGGATCCGCCTGGCGTACATACAGCCGGCGCCCGTGGACACCGGCATCGGCCGCTACGTCTATCCCCTGGAGGAAGGCGGAGTCGATGAAGAGCGGCTGGCTTTCTGGACCGCGGGCGAGACAGTCACCGGCCGCTTCGCCTTCGACCTGACGCTGCGCTCCGCCCATCCCGTCGAGGCCATCCGCCTGCCCGCCCACCCGCAGGCGCTCGTCACCCGCACGGATGACCACAACTGGCGGGTCCGCATCGACGGACCCGGCAACGCCGGGCCGGGACAAGTGGAGGAGAGCGGAGTCATCAAGACCGCGGTATCGGCCGAAGGTAAGGGCTTCGGGCCGATGGAGGCCGCCCGGCTCGACCAGGACATCGTGATCTACTGGCGCCACGCCCAGGGCCTGCCGGCCAGCGTCGATCTGGTCGCCTACAAGCCGGCGCCGGACAAGCGCGGCAGCTTCATGCTGGTCCTAACGCCGGCCGACGACCTGAAGCCCATCACCGAGGGCAGCGACTGGGTCTTCGTGCTCGACAAGTCCGGCTCCATGTCCGGCAAGTGGCACAGCCTGATCGAAGGCGTGACCCGGGGGCTGGAGAAGCTGCGTCCGGAGGATCGCTTCCGCGTCGTCCTGTTCGACCGCGCGGCCCACGAGCTGTCGCCGGCGATGCAGCCGGCCACGGCCGCCAACGTCCGCCGGACCATCGATGCGCTGCGCGGCATTCAGCCCGACAACGGGACCAACCTCTACGCCGGGCTGGACCTGGGGCTGAAGGGGCTGGACGCCGACCGCACGGCCGCCGTGCTGCTGGTCACCGACGGCGTGGCCAACGTCGGCGAAACCCGCCAGCGCGCCTTCCTCGAGCGGGTCGGCCGGCAGGACGTGCGCCTCTTCACCTTCATCATGGGCAACAGCGCCAACCGCCCCCTGCTGGAGGCTATGACCCGCGAATCCGGCGGCACGGCGCTTGCCATCTCCAACAGCGACGACGTGGTGGGCGCGGTGCTGACGGCCACCTCCAAGGTCACCCACGAGGCCATGCACGGGGTGCGCCTGGAGATCGACGGCCTCCGGGTCGCCGACCTGACCCCCGGCACCCCCGGCAGCCTCTACCGCGGCCAACAGCTCGTCGTCTTCGGGCATTACTGGCAGGCCGGCCCCGCCGAGGTGACCCTGAAGGCGCGAATCTCCGGCCAGCCGGTCGTCTACCGGACCCGCTTCGACTTCCCGGAGGTCGCCACCGCCAACCCGGAGGTGGAGCGCCTCTGGGCCTACGCGGCCATCGAGGAGCGCCTGCAGGAGCTGGAGGACTTCGGTGCCGACGCCGATCTGGAGCAGGCGGTCGTCGACCTGGCCGTCGAGCACGGGCTGGTGACCCCGCTGACCTCCATGGTGGTCGTTCGCGACGAGGTCTTCGCCCAGCTCGGGATCGAGCGCCGCAACCGCGATCGGGTGGCCGTCGAGGCCGAGGCTGCCGAAAAGCGGGCCACCCAGCCGGTCGCCCAGCGGCGCGTGGATCAGGCGCAGCCCATGTTCCAGGGCACGCGCCCGAGCCATGGCGGCGGCGCGGGAGCGATCGGTCCGGCCGCGCTGCTGCTCATGCTGGTGCCGCTGGGTGCCGGCTTGGCCGCCACCCGTCGGCGGCGCACGCCGTGACACCGGCAGCCGAATCGACCAGGGACCAGGGCGGCCTCCGGCAGCCCTGGTCCACCCTGCCCTGGTTCACCCTGCTGCTGGCCGGCGCCGCGGTCCTGATCTACCTGGTCGCGGGCCCGGCACCGGCGGGGCTGCTGTTCGACCGCGCCGCCCTGGCTAACGGTGAAGTTTGGCGGCTTCTGACCGGACACCTGGTCCACAGCGACCCCGCCCACCTGGCCTGGAACCTGGCGGCCTTGGTGCCGCTGGGCGCCCTGCTGGAGCTGCGCGCCGGGTGCCGCGGCTGGCGCTATTCCGGCCTTCTCGCCATCGGCGCCTTCGTTGTCGATGCCTGGCTTTGGTGGCTGGAGCCGGATCTGGCGCTCTATTGCGGGCTCTCCGGCCTTCTGAACAGCTTCTTCGCCGCCCTGGCCATCTCTCTATGGCGGGAGACCCGCCATCCCGCCTTTCTCCTGGCCCTGGCCGGCGGCCTCGCCAAAATCGCGGTCGAGGCCGCGAACGGCGCCGCGCTGCTGCCGACCACGACCTGGTCCTCGGTGCCGGGCGCCCATGTTGCGGGGATGGCGGCAGGCCTAATCTTCGTTTGGGTCGTGGCTAATGATATCTCCGTCGGTCGTAGAATTACGAGGTCTTCGAACCGGATGGGTCGCCGGGTGGCTACTTGGTGGTCTTCACAGACATCTGCAAAAAATGCTCCGGAGCGGGCATTCGAGATTACGTCGCCAAATGATTTGGTAATGACGCTGCGGACGGCGCCCGACACGGCATCCAGGTACCAAAGGTGGTAGCCTATAGCGACCACAGAAAGGGGGAACCGTCTGACATGGAAGTTACCACTTTCCGTTTCGGCAGGGTCGGAGCTGGAGTTCATGTCAAATGGGAAAATTCGGTTAAAGTAAATCGGCCGACGGAGCCTTTGCCGGTCGACTATTCGTTCCAGGGACCACGCGATGCAGCCACCTGTGGAAATTCCGCTAATTGACCTCGGTGACGAGGGTCCTCTCGCGCTGCTGCGACGAGAGCCCGAGCGCGCCGTGCGACTGATCGAAGCGGGCCGCCAGCAGTTCGGAGCGCCCGTCATGGACGTGATGGACCGCCTGTCCAGGCGCTGGGCCCGCCGAGCCCGCCCCCCCTATCTGAGTGATCTGGAAACCGCTGCTGGCCTCGGTCTGCCGACCGGAATCTGGTTCATGAACCTTTCCTATGAATGGGGCTGCACGACCTCAGCGACGGAGGACCTCGGTGGCGGCATTAGGATGCGCCGCACCCTCGACTGGCCCTTTCACGGTTTGGGTCGCGAGCTTGTTGTCACCGCTCACAGCGCCGCAGCGGGGATCTATTACAACGTCACTTGGTCGGGCTATTTGGGCGTGGTGACGGCCCTTTGCCCAAACCGCTTTGCCGTCGCTATCAACCAGGCACCGATATTGCGCCGAGGGCCCGGAGGTTTTACCTATCCCTGGGTATTCGACTGGCTCGCTAACCGAGTCCGGACGTATCGTGGCGACCGTATGCCGCCGACATTTCTGCTGCGCCAGGTGTGCGAAAAGGCGCGGGATTTCGAGGAGGCCGTCGTCGAACTGCGCGACACACCGCTGGCGTTGCCGGTATTTTTCACCCTTGCCGGAACCGAGCGGGGCCAGGCGGTCGTCATTGAGCGGTGCGAGACCGAGGCCTACATCGAAGAGTCACCAGCGGTGGTTGCCAATCACTGGCTGAACTCTGGACTGAAAGGCCGCGCGCGCGGCGTCGACAGCGTGGCGCGGCACGAACGCATGATCGACCTCTTGAATGAGGATCTCGAGGCTTTCGCTTGGCTCGAATATCCGATTCTCAATAGCGATACGCGGCTCGCCCTCGAGGCGAACGCCGCGAACGACACACTAAAAGTGATGGGATACGAACGCGACGGCGCCGCTACATCGCTTTTTGACCTTTCCGCAACAAAGCGGCCGCTTCAAGGAAGCGGAGGCCACGATCGGTTCGGTCCGTGATTTTGCCGGGCTGAATCCCTGAGCAATGCGAGAGGGGGCGCGTTATGTTGTGAGCGAAAACCAATATCACTTGTTTCAAACCCCACGTTTTCTGCCGCTATTCGTTACTCAGTTTCTTGGGGCCTTGAACGATAATTTCTTCAAAAATGCCCTTGTTATTTTGGTTCTGTATCGGCTCGCGGAAGCGGCCGGTCTCGACGGGCAGATTCTTGTAACCGTCGC
>JAUVQB010000148.1 GCA_030598385.1 Alphaproteobacteria bacterium
GCCGTCCGTGGAAGCGCATCCTGCTGATCGTCGGGCTGCTCGTCCTCGGGTTCGTCGTGCGCGATCACCTGCTGGCCGCCCTCCTCTTCGCGCTCTCCAGCCTGTGGCAGATGGCGCCGCTGGTGCTTGCCGGGCTGCTCGTCACCGCCGGGCTGAGCGCAAGCGGCTCCATCGGCCTCCTGGTCGCCGCCTTCGAGGCCCGGCAGCTCATCGCCATCGTGACCATCTCCCTGATCGGCGCGGTGCTGCCGGTCTGCGGCATCACGGTCCTGCCCTTGGTCGCGGGCCTGTTGAGCGCCGGCGTGCCGCTGGCCCCGGTGATGGCGTTCCTGCTCTCCTCGGCCGTGACCGACCCGATGATGCTGACGGTCACCGCGGCGACCCTCGGCTGGCCCTTTGCCCTCGGAAAGACCGTGGCCGCGGTCGGCATCGGCCTCTTGGGGGGCGGGGCCACCTTGCTGCTGGTTCGCGGCGGCTGGTTCGCCCGGCCGACGCGCCAGTCCCCCCTGCTCGACAAGCTGGTGCCGCAAAGCGTTTGCGGCGCCTCCACGGAGGTCCATTGGCGGTTCTGGCAGGACCCCGAGCGTCTGAGACTGTTCAGAGACTCCGGTTGGAGCCTGGCGAAGCTGGTGTTCTTCTGGTTGACCGCCGCCTTCATGGCCGAATATTTCCTGAATCTGTACCTGCCGGAAGATTCGCTGAGCGCCTTCGTCGGGCGCGACAATCCGTTTGCGGTTCCCGTCGCCGCGATCCTCGGCGCGCCGCTTTATCTCGACGGCTACGCGGCTCTTCCCTTCGTGCGCGGCTTGATGGACCGGGGCATGGCCGACGGCGCGGCCATGGCGTTCCTGATCGCCGGCGGCATCATCAGCGCGTGGGCGGCGATCCCCGTCTTTGCCCTGTTCCGGCTGCCGGTCTTCCTCGGCTACGTCGTCATGGCCGTCGTGGGTTCCATGCTGTCCGGATGGGCCTACGCGATGGCGGTGGCCTGAGGCCGGCTTGCGGCCGCTCTCCGGGCTCAGGCCAGGTGGTGGCCGGCCACGTGACCGCCGTCGACGTTTATGGTCGTGCCGGAGATGAAGCCGTTGGAGGCCAACTGCACGGCGACCTCCGCGATCTCCTCCGGCTCGCCGATGCGGTTGACCAGGTGCAGGCCGGCCAGGCTGTCCGCGTCCTCGATGCCGTTGCGCGCGTGGATCGGGGTGCGCACGATGCCCGGCGCGATGGTGTTCACGCGGATCTTGTCCTTGCCGAACTCGGCTGCCAACTGAACCGTCAGCGCGTGAATGGCGCCCTTGCTGGCAACCGCCGCCGAGGCCGGGACGCCGCCGAGCGCATGATCGACCAGCACCGTTCCGATGTTGATGATCGCGCCGCCGCCCGCGGCCTGAAGGTGGGGGATCACGGCCTGGGTCAGGAAATAGGTGCCCTTGAGGTTCACCTCGAGGAAACGGTCGAGATCGGCCTCGCCCACCTCGAGGAAGGGCTGCGGCGCGAAGAGGCCGGCGTTGTTGACCAGAACGTCGATGCGCCCGAAGCGGGACACGGCCGCATCGACCAGGCGCCGGCGGTCGGCCGCACTGGCAACGTCTGCGACGACCCGAAGAACCGCTTGGGAGTCGGTGGCAACTTCGACCGCCTCCAGCTTGTCCGCATTGGTTCCGGTGAGGACGACGTTGTAGTCGTGATCGACGAGCGCCTTGGCGATGGCGCGTCCGATGCCGCCCGATGCGCCGGTCACGATGGCGGTTTTCCTGTGCTGTGACATGGGGTGTTCCTTTCTCTCAATCGCAGATGGGTATGTCGTTCGATCCGGCCTTGCCCTCAGGCGACCAGCAGGACCTTGCGGGATTTTTCGGTGATGGTGGGCGTGGTATTGATGGCTTTGGCGCGCGCGTAGGCGCGGGCGACGGCGGGCCGCTGCGAGACCGTCTCGTGCCATTGTTGCAGGTTGGCGAAGCCGTTCAGGTGGCTGGTGTCGCGCTCCAAGGCGCGAATCCAGGGATAGGCCGCCATATCTGCAATCGAGTAATCGCCGGCGAGGAACTCCCGATCGCCAAGGCGGTCGTCCATGACCTGGTAGAGGCGCTCCTTCTCCCGGCTGTAGCGGCCCTGGGCGTAGGGAATCGCCTGGTCGGCGTAGACAGCGAAGTGGAGGTACTGGCCCAGCATGGGGCCGAGCCCAGCCATCTGCCAGAACAGCCACTGCATCACCTCGGCGCGCTCAGGCTGTGACTGCGGCAGGAACTGCCCGGTCTCCTCCGCCAGGTACTGCAGGATCGCGCCCGATTCGAACAGCGCGATGGGCGCCGCGCCGCCTGCGGGCGCAGGGTCGACCATCGCCGGGATCTTCTGATTGGGCGATATTCGCGTGAAGGCTTCGGTGAAGTGTTCGCCCTTGGAGATGTTCACCGGCGTGACAGCGTGCTCGAGGCCCGTCTCCTCCAACAAGATCAGCGGCTTCATGCCGTTCGGCGTGGTCCAGAAATAGAGCTCGATCATGGCGCGTCTCCAAAGCTAAAGACTTCTGACGACCCATATACGCACGAACCACTTTTGTGATAATAAGGAAAATACGGAAATGATTATTCGGATTATTCGAAAGGTTGTGAGCGATGGACACCCTGGCCGCCATGCGGGTTTTCTCGAGCGTGGTTGAGACGGGCGGGCTTTCCGCGGCGGGCCGGGCGCTCGGTCTGGCGCCTTCATCGGTCTCCCGGCGGATCGCTGAACTGGAGGATCTGCTCGGGGTCCGGCTGCTCCAGCGCACCACGCGGAAACTGAGCCTGACCGAGGCGGGCGAAACCTACTACGAGCGGTGCCGGGACATCGTCCGGGCCGTCGAGGACGCCAATCTCGCGGTGACCGAGAAGCGTGCGGGGCCGAGCGGCGTCCTTCGCGTGACAGCCCCGTCCAGCATCGCGCGGCGCCATGTCGTGCCGGCCGTCGCCGCGTTTCAGTGCCAATACTCAGCCGTTCGCGTGGTGCTGTCGGTCACCGACCGGGTGGCCGACATCGTTGGCGAAGGTCTGGACGTGGCCGTCCGCATTGGACAGCTCGAGGACTCGAGTCTGGTGGCCCGTAAAGTGGGCGAAGCCCGACGACTGGTCTGCGCCAGCCCGGCCTACCTGAAACGGGCGGGCGAGCCGAGGCATCCGGCGGAGATCTCGGATCATGCCTGCGCCACATTTCGCAATCATCCCGGCAGCAACATTTGGCGGTTCAGACGTGGCGACGAGAAACTCGAGGTCCGGGCGACCGGCGCCTTCTTCGCCGACGACGGCGATGCTTTGGCTGCGGCGGCTTGTGCCGGGCTCGGACTTATTCTGCTTCCGGAATGGCTCGCCGGCCCGGATATCAGCGATGGCAGGCTCTTCGAGGTGCTGAAAGGCTACACCGCCGATCCGGCAAACACGTCGCTCTATGCCGTCTACGCGCCGGGACCCTATGTCGCGCCAAAGATCCGCGCCTTCGTGGACTTTCTCGCCGGACGCTTCGCCGGCGACTACACGTGGCGGGAGCGGCATTAAGGACACCTTTGGCCCTTGCCGGCACCTCCGGCGCTTAGGCCCGGCAGATGTCGCCGCTGCAGTCGATGGTCTCGAGGCTTGCACCGGTGCGGCGCATGACGACCAGAGTGAGGGCGATGCCGACCAGCATCGCAAGGTAGGCGGGAAGGGCGTGAGGCGAGAGCGCGGGGATGCCGTGCAGGATGAGCACGTCGTTGCCGCCCGGCACCAAGGCCGCGCCGAAGCCCATGAAGGCGCCGCCGACAAGGTATGAAAGCCAGCCGAGCCTCGGTCGCCATCGCAAGCGAAAGCTCCGCCGCTGCCACGCGGAAGCGAACATCCCGATGACAACGAAGAGAAACAGGAGCCAAGCGATGGGCGCCGGTCGAACGTCCGCGCCCATGGCCTGCTGGACTCCCCGGGAGAGGGTCGAGGTGTAGGCCCAGGTGCCGTGGAGCGCATAGAGCACGGCGTTGCTCACGCCGAGCAGGAGCGCCGAGGTCGACAGGCGGTAGCGATCCGCCAGGACCAGGGCCCGGAGGCCTAGACCGGCGGGCCGCGAGCGCCACAGGCGCCAGACCTCCCACAGGCCCCAGAGCCCCAAGGCTGCGAGGGCCAACCGGGGCGCAACCCCGCCCTCTGCGACATAGGCATCGGCCATGAGCGCGGCGGGCGCCAAGGCCGGCGAGTCCAGCAGGCTATGGCTCATGACGCCGAGGGCGAAACCGGCGAGGGTCGAGAGCATCGAGAGCTGACCGCCGCCGAGCCGCGTCAGGGTCGAAAACGCGCAGCCCTTGTTGAAGACCGCGCCCATGCCGAAGATCAGCCCGCCGGCGAGCCCATGAAACGAGGCCTGCCAGCCCGTCAGATTAGCCGGCGCCTCGGGCAGGGCCCAGAGCAGGAGCGCCGTAACCGCCATGACCCAGAGGGCCGTCTTGGCGAAGCTCACCAGCATGAAGGCCCGCCGGGTCGTCAGCACCTCCTCGACGGCCTTCACGGTGCAGATGCTGGCGCGATGAGCGGCGAAGCCGAGCAGGGCGGCAAGCGCAAAAGACGTCAGGAGAAGAAGTGTCTGGACTGCCATCGCTCATCTCGGGGTGGAAACCCGCGCGACCTGCGCGCCCCAGCCGGATCCGGAGACGCAGCGCGCCATCGAGGAGGACTTCTCGCCAAGGCGTTGACGGAGGCCAAAGAGGCAGCTCTGCGCGGCCTATCTCGACCGCGACGCGCCGCGTCTTGCCCCGCCGAAGTTCTTGGCGCTGGCATTCGCGCTCGGGCCCTTTATCGAACCCGCTCCCGGATCGAACTGCCCCGGCCGGATCTTTCGGCCGGGCCGGTCGGCGTCGGCGTCTTGCTTTCTGGCTTTCTGCGCCGCTTTCGCCTTTGCC
>JAUVQB010000425.1 GCA_030598385.1 Alphaproteobacteria bacterium
CGGACGTTAGGAGCGAGGACGAAGGACATGCCGCGCATATTCGAGGACGAGCGACGCGGCGTCCGACCAAAAGCGCCCGTCCCGCTAGGGTTGCTCTGGGCCGGCCCGCCGCGTCGTTGCGGGCCTCGCCCGATGCACCACATCGCGCTTAGGCCCGCGCCTAGCGGGCGGACTAAGCCCCGAGGCAACAGCGTGGTCCAATATGATCGGAAACTGCTCTAGGAGCCCGATGCGCCGCGATGCGGGGCATCGCAAGGGTCGGGCGATGCGGTCCGACAGCTCGGAAAAGACGCAAGGTCTGTCGCCCCTGGGACGCGTCGGAGGGCGTCAGCAAGCCTTGGAGATGTCCCGCATCGCCCCCGGATCGACCTTCGGCTTGCTTCCTACCCGCCGCGGCCCAGGGGCGATCCCTAGGGGTCAGCATCATCAAGATTTGGTATAAGAGCGGGCATGCTGCCTTATTTTCTCCTCGGACTAGCGCTTCTAGCGGGGGCGTTTCTGGCGATCCGCTGGTTCGTCAAAGCCGAGCCGGCCCAGGTGGTCAAGGCCTTGCGCTGGGCGCTGATCGTGGCTGCCGTGATCGGCGGGCTGTTCCTGATCTTTGCCGGCCGCCACGTCCTGCTGTTTTTCCTCCTGCCGGCCTTGCTCCCCTTTCTCCTGCGCTCGCGCGCCATCTGGCGGCGCGCCAAGGCGGCCGCCGGGCCGTCGCCGGGCCAGGCCTCCGAGGTCAAGACTCGCTTCATTCGCATGGTTCTCGATCACGACAGCGGCGAGATGAGCGGCGAGATTCTGGAGGGCGCCTTCGCCGGGCGCCACCTGACGCAACTGGACGAGGCCGAGCTGATCGCCTTGTGGCGCGAATGCCGGGCGGCCGACGGGCAGTCGGCGGCGGTGCTCGAGGCCTATCTCGACCGGGCGGTGGGGGAGGCCTGGCGCGATGCGGCGGGCGCGGGACCCGCCGGCGAGACCGCGGGCGGCCCCGCCGGCGACTTTGGCGGCATGAGCCGGGAAGACGCCTACGAGATCCTCGGCCTGGAGCCAGGCGCCAGCGATTCCGACATCCGCGAGGCCCATCGGCGCCTGATGCAGAAGGTCCACCCCGACCACGGCGGCTCGAACTACCTCGCCGCCAAGATCAATCGGGCCAAGGAGCTGCTGCGCGGCGGGTAGCCTCCGCTTGTGCGTGGCGGAACCCTATGGCATTAAGCCGCATCCGATGCCTTTGGGATCAAGGGCCATTTCCATCGTGCGTTAACCGTTTCGAAGTAGCATCCTTCCATGTCACCTGCCGCCATCACTTCTCCCATTCGCAAAGCGGTCTTTCCTGTCGGCGGCCTTGGCACCCGTTTTCTGCCGGCGACCAAGGCGCTGCCCAAGGAAATGCTGCCCGTGGTCGACAAGCCGCTCATCCAGTATGCGGCAGAAGAAGCCTGGGCGGCCGGCATCGAAGAGCTGATCTTCGTGACTGGCCGGGGCAAGGCCGCAATCGAGGATCATTTCGACAATGGCTGGGAGCTCCAGGCGACCCTCGTGGCTCGGGGCAAGTCCGATCAGCTCGAAGATCTGCAATCCCTGATGCGCAAACCGGGGGAGATCGTCTATACCCGTCAGCAGGAACCCCTCGGCCTCGGCCACGCAGTATGGTGCGCGCGCCACCTGGTTGGCCGGGAACCCTTCGCCGTCCTGCTGGCCGACGACCTGATTTTGGCCGACAGGCCCTGCCTCGCACAAATGATCGACGCCTACGAGGATACCGGCGGCAACTTGGTGGCGGTGGAGGACGTACCGCGCGAGGAGACCAACCGTTACGGCATTCTCGACGTCAGCAGCGATGACGGGCGGATCGTCGCCGCCAAGGGCCTGGTCGAGAAGCCCGCGCCGGAGGCGGCGCCCTCGACGCTTTCCATCATCGGCCGCTACATCCTTCAGCCGGAGGTCTTCGACGAACTCGAGCGCCACGAACCCGGCGCCGGCGACGAGATCCAATTGACCGATGCCATGGCGCGCACCATCGGGCGCGTGCCATTCCACGGCCTGCGTTTCGAAGGCCGGCGATTCGACTGCGGCA
>JAUVQB010000058.1 GCA_030598385.1 Alphaproteobacteria bacterium
GGCGATCAGGGCCGCCGGGGCGCCGACAGATTGCATGTCGAACAGCTGCAGTCCCACCTTCAGACAGGTCATGTCGCAGCGGTCGCGGCAGTGCTCGATCGGGCAGCGGTAGGCGTTCGGCTCCGGACTCGCGTACATCCCCGGCAGCGTCGGCCCGAACCCCCGCCGGTGGCTGGCATAGGATGCCGCACCGGCGGCGCCGGTTGCGCCGTGCCACGAGCCGCCCAAGGCCACCACCTCGAAGCCGCCGGTGACGTGCTTGGCCATTTTCAAGGCCGCCTCGTTGCTTTCGCTGCCCGTGCTGACGAAGAGGGAGCGTTTGAGCGGGCGCGGCACCAGATCGGCGATCTTGCGCGCGAGCCGGGCGACGCTCTCCGGGATCATGCCCGAGAACAGGTGGATGGCGTGGCCCGCGCTCTCCTTGATCGCCTCGACCACTGCGGGATGGCTGTGGCCCACCGTTGCGCACATTTGCCCGGAGGTGAAGTCCAAGATCTCGCGGCCCGTGCTGTCTCGCACTCTGGCGCCTTGCGCGGCTACGACGATCTCGCCGTAGAGCTCGCCGCCATAGCGGACGAGGCAATCGTCCATGGCGCTCTTGAGGTCGTCCGGCATGGAGACGAAATACGCCCTAGAGGCCGCACTGGGCGCGGTGGCGCAGCAGATGATCGGCCAGCACCACGGCCGTCATGGCTTCGCCGACCGGCACGGCGCGGATGCCGACGCAGGGATCGTGGCGGCCCTTGGTCGAGATCTCGGTGTTCTCGCCGCCTTTGGTCACGGTCTTGCGCGGGGTCAGGATCGAGCTGGTCGGCTTCACGGCGAAGCGGATCACCAGGTCCTGTCCGGTCGAGATGCCGCCCAGCACGCCGCCGGCCCGGTTGGTGAGGAAGGCGACCCGGCCGTCTTCCATGCGCATCTCGTCAGCGTTGTCTTCCCCGGAGAGGACCGCCGCGCCGAAGCCTGCTCCGATCTCGACCCCCTTCACGGCGTTGATGCTCATTATCGCCTTGGCGAGATCGGCGTCGATCTTGTCGTAGGCCGGCTCGCCGAGGCCGGGCGGCACGCCTTCGGCCGCCACCTCGATAACGGCGCCGGCCGAGGAGCCGTTCTTGCGGGTCTGGTCGAGGAACGCGGACCAGGCCTCGACGATCTCCGGGTCCGGTGAGAAGAAGTCATTGCGCTCGACCTCGCCCCAGTCCCAGCGCTCGCGGTCGATCGCCATCGTGCCGATCTGGATCAAGGCGCCGCGGATGACGACCGGCTCGTCGAGTAGGTGGTCGAGGATCTTGCGGGCGATCGCGCCGGCGGCCACACGCATGGCGGTCTCCCGGGCCGAGGCCCGTCCGCCCCCGCGGTGATCGCGCAGGCCGTACTTCGTCCAATAGGTGTAGTCGGCGTGACCGGGACGGAACTTGTCGACGATGTCGCCATAGTCCTTGGGGCGCTGGTCGACGTTTTCGATCACCAGCGAAATCGGCGCGCCGGTCGTCTCGCCCTCGAACACGCCGGAGAGAATGCGGACCTGGTCCGGTTCACGCCGCTGGGTCGTGAAGCGTGACTGGCCGGGCGCTCGGCGGTCGAGCCAGGGCTGGATATCGCTCTCCGCCAAGGCGATGCGCGGCGGCACGCCGTCCACCACGCAGCCGATGGCGGGCCCGTGACTCTCGCCCCAGGTGGTGAACCTGAAGGCTTGTCCGAAGGCGTTACCTGGCATGGCAAATCCACCCTGCCGCGGCGCTGGGCGCGCGCGGCGGTTCCCTGTCTGCCGGGGCCTTGCTCACGATTGCGATACGAGGCCCTGCAGGAGTTGTGAGACCTCGGGCGCCGCGTCGACCGCCATCATGCCCACCACATGATACCCGCTGTCCACGTGGTGGACCTCGCCGGTGACGCCGTTCGAAAGGTCCGACAGCAGGTAGACCGCGGCGCCGCCCACTTGATCGAGACTGACGTTGCGCTTGAGCGGCGAGTTGTATTCGTTCCACTTGAGGATGTAACGGAAGTCGCCGATGCCCGAGGCCGCCAGGGTCTTGATCGGGCCCGCGGAGATGGCGTTCACGCGAACCCGGTCCTTGCCGAGGTCGCTGGCCAAGTACCGCACGCTGGCTTCCAGCGCCGCCTTGGCCACGCCCATCACGTTGTAGTGGGGCATCACCCGCTCGGCGCCGTAATAGGTGAGGGTCAAGAGGCTGCCACCATCACTCATCATCGCCGCGGCGCGCTGGGAAACCGCCGTGAAGCTGTAGCATGAGATATCGAGCGAGCGGACGAAGTTCTCGCGGCTGGTGTCGACGTACTTGCCCTTCAGCTCGTCCTTGTCGGCATAGGCGATGGCGTGGACCAGAAAGTCCAGTCCGTCCCAACGCTTGCCAACCTCCTCGAATACACATTCGATGCTTTCGTCGCTTGCCACATCGCAGGGAAACACCATGTCGGAATCGAGGGACTGGGCGAGCGGACGCACGCGTTTCTCCAGCGCCTCGCCCTGGAAGGTGAAGCCGAGCTCGGCCCCTTGCGCGTGGGCGGCGCGGGCAATGCCCCAGGCGATCGACCGATCATTGGCGACACCCATGATCAAGCCGCGCTTGCCGGCCATCAATCCTTCACGCTCGGGCATAGCCCACCGCCAAACTGCTCTGACCCCTGAAATCTGGCCGCATCCTACACGAACGCTACAGGCGGTCAAATGAACGACAACGCTCAGGAGCCATCGATTTCTTAAGGCTTTGCCCTATCATGGGCCCGTTGAAAGGATGAAGGAGAAACGCTCGATGCAAGCGCCCAAGCTCCCCCGATGGCTGGCCGAACTCGGGCAGGTAATCTCGTACACCGGGCGGCGATTCCTCCAGGACGGCGGCCTGCAGACCGCCGCCGCGCTCAGTTATTCGTCGCTGCTGGCCCTGGTCCCGCTGATCACCATCAGCTTTGCGGTCCTGACCGCCTTCGAAGCCTTCGACCAAGTGCAGCTCGATCTGCAGGTCATGCTGTTCGAGACATTCCCGGAAGATATCAGCGAGGCGGTCAACCAGCAGCTCGTGTCCTTCATGGACAATGCCAACCGCATGACGGCTTTCGGCATCATCGGGCTCGGCGTGGTGGCGGTGCTGCTGCTCAACACCATCACCGGCGGTTTGAACGCGATCTGGCGGGTCTCGGAGCCGCGTTCCTTGGCCCTGCGCATTCTCGTCTATTGGGCGTTGCTCACCCTAGGGCCGATATTGCTGGGCGCCTCGCTGTCGCTTTCAAGCTACGCCTTTGCCGCCGTCGAGTGGTCCGGCGTGGAGAACTATACGCCGACCTTCATCACGTCGCGCATCCTGCCGTTCCTACTCGCCGTCACCGGCTTCAGCTTGATGTTCCTCGTGGTGCCCAACCGTGCCGTGGCACTCAAGCATGGGATCCTCGGCGCCCTCCTGGCGGCGGTCCTACTGGAGTTGCTGAAGAGCGGCTTCGGGCTCTATCTCAGACACTTCCCGACCTATCAGATGATCTATGGCGCGCTGGCCGCCATTCCGATCTTCCTCTTGTGGATGTATCTCTCCTGGGCCGCCGTCATCTTCGGCGCCGAGCTGGCTGCCGCCTTGCCGGAATGGCGGGCCGCCCAGCAGCGCAGGCGCCGCGGCGGCGAGCCGGGCGCGGAGTTGGCGCTCGCCCTGTCGCTGCTGATGCGGCTGCGCGGCGCCAATCGCGACGGCCGGGTGCTGCGCGAACGGGCGCTCGCCCGCGGCCTGCCGGCAACCCTGACGGAACTGGATCATGTGTTGCGCGCCCTGCGGAGCGCCCGCTTCGTCGCGCGCAGTGGTGGGCGCTGGCTGCTCAGCCGCGACCTCGCCACGGTGAGCCTTGAGGACCTGGTCCGTGTGCTGGGCCTGTCATTCGAGCCGGGCGAGGGCTGGCCCGAACCGGTTCGCGGGGTCCTGGGCGATCTCTCGGCGAGCGGCACGGAGTTGCGCGCGCGCAGCCTGGAGCAGCTCTTGCCCATGCCGGACCCGCAATCCTCGTGATCAAGAAGCGCGTTGAATATCCTTCAGCTTCGCTTCGAGCTCGCTCCGCGCGGCGTCCGACAGGCCCATGATCCCCTGGCGCAATTCGTCGAGCGTCCGCCTTAGGCCATAGACCTGGTCGAGCAGCCGCAGGACCACCGGAATGGCCTCGTCATTGACCTCCAGGTCGCGGCGCAACTCCACGATCAGCTGGATGCGCGCGCGATCGATATTGTCGAACAGCAATTCGCCTTCCTCTTCGACCGGCAGGACCCAGCTCTGCTCGATCCAATGGGTCACCTCGCCTTCGCTGACCTCCATTTCCGCGATGACCCGTTGGATGGTCCAGATCATGGGCTTACCGCTAGTCGAGCCCGGCCTTGCGCCGGGGGTTTGGCGTGTCGGCCCCGTCCCAGCCTTGGACGAAGTCCTTGAGCGCCGTGTCGGGCTTTTCGGGCAAGACCAGGGTCAGTTTGACCAACTGGTCGCCGGCGGGCCTTCCGGCGCTCGCCGGCAGGCCTTTGCCCCGTAAGCGTAAGGTCTGGCCGCTGTTGGCGCCCGCCGGAACCTTGAGGGCCACTTTGCCATGGATGGTCGGGACCGTCACCGAGGCGCCGAGCACCGCTTCCTTCAAGGTGATCGGCAGTTCGAGGTGGATGTCCCGGCCCTGCCGGACGAAGAAGCGGTGGGGGCTGACCTGGACGCGAATAAGGGCGTCGCCGGCGTGCGCCTTGTTGCGTCCGGCCTTGCCCCCTGTGGCGCGACCTTGGGGGGCTTGGCCCTGGCCTTTCAGCCGCAGGGTCTGGCCGTCCTCGGTCCCTGGTTTCAGGGTAATGTCCAGGGTCTTGCCGTCGGCCAGCCGGACCCGCTTTTTGGCGCCCAGGGCCGCCTCGACGAAGTCCACCTTGACGGCATAGGAGACGTCGGCGCCGCGCCGTCCGCCGCGCGCCGGGCGCTGGCCGAAAAGGTCCGAGAAGATGTCCTGAGCGTCGAACTCGGGCCCGAACTCGAAGCGGCTGTACTTCGCCCCCTCGTTGCCGCCGGCATAGCTTCGATAGAAGCCGGCGCCGGCCGGCGCCGTTTCCTGGCCGCTGGCATCGATCTCGCCGTGGTCGAAACGCTTGCGCTTCTCGGGATTGCCGACGACGCCATAGGCTTGGGAGACTTCCTTGAAGCGGCGCTCGACGTCCGCGTCGCCCGGGTTCAGGTCGGGATGCAGTTTCTTGGCGAGCTTGCGGTAGGCGGCCTTGATGTCGTCCGCACTGGCGGATTTCGAAACATCCAAGACCTTATAGGGGTCCGTCATACGGGTAGTTTACACTAGCCGCTTCGCCAGCGCGCGCGCGATGCGCACCCCGCGTGCGCCGTCGAAGCGGAAATTAAGACTATTCGACGATTTTCCACGTGCCATCGGGTTGACGGCAGGCGGTCCCGTAGGCGGTCTCCGTGCGGCCGCTCACGGTAATGGTCTGCTGAAACTCGCGGCAGTAAAGGCCGCTCGAGGTCGAGCCGTCGCGCACCGGCGTCACCGTGCCGGAATGGCCCGAATCCGGGTTGTTCCACACGATGGTTTCGCCGAGCGGGGCCTGATGCGCTTCGGTCACTGCTTCATTGGCCCGCATTTCGTCCTGTTCGTCCATGGTGCGGCCGACCTCGCTGCCGATCAGCCCGCCGATCAGCACGCCGGCGCCGGTCGCAACCAATTGGCCGGTGCCGTCGCCGAATTGAGCGCCCAAGAGCCCGCCCAAGGCAGCGCCGCCGAGCGTGCCGACGGTCTGTTTTTCGCCATATTGGCTGTTCGAGCAAGCCGCCGCAAAAAGGGCGATCAGAGTCGCGGCGGCGACAGTCCTGAACTTCATGGCAACACCCCTTCGCAAGATAAGATTACCGATCCGGAGAGGTTGATCTCCGCTAGACCTAATACGATGCCCGCGACAATTCCATCCCTCGTCCATCCCTCGGGCGAAAAATTTTCGGCCTGGGCAGCGAGAGAGCCGTTATGAGAATTAAAATATGTGCGTTGTATCAATTAATTAACCGGCTAAGGTGAGCTTTCTCATAAGCTTTTGGCGTCTCTTGCAGCGTTGCCGGGGGATGGGCATTTTCTTTAGCTGGAGCCAGGCGCTAATGTGCCTTGGCGGCCAGCGGGCCGGGACTCGCGGTGCGGGGCCGTAGGGTGGCGGATTTCACGGAGACATCGTTCATATGGTGCGAATCGACGAGGCCACGCCCGAGGACCCTCTCGGCCTGTTCGCCGCCTGGTTCAAAGAGGCCGAGGAGGCGGAGCCGAACGACCACAACGCCATGGCGCTCGCCACGGTCGGGGAGGGTGGCATGCCCTGCCTACGCATGGTGCTGCTCAAGGGTTACGATGCCGAGGGGTTCGTTTTCTATACCAACCTGGAAAGCCGCAAAGGGATGCAGCTCGAGGCCCATCCCAAGGCGGCCCTGCTGTTCCACTGGAAATCGCTGCGCCGGCAGGTCCGCGTAGAGGGTCCCGTCGGCCCGGTCAGCGAGGCGGAGGCCGAAGCCTATTTTGCGAGCCGTCCGCGCCAGAGCCAGATCGGCGCCTGGGCGAGCGACCAGTCGCGGCCCTTGGAGGGCCGGTTCGAGCTGGAAAAGCGCGTGGCGCGCTTCGCCGCCAAATACGCCATTGGCCAGGTCCCGCGGCCACCCCATTGGTCGGGATTCCGAATTCGGGCCGAAAGGATCGAATTCTGGCAGGACGGCGCGTTCCGCCTGCACGACCGCCTGGTCTACCACCGGGAAGAGGCCGGGGAAGACGCCGGGGAAGACGCCGGGGAAGACGCCGGTCGGGTCGCCTGGCGGACCGAGCGCCTGTTTCCCTGAGGGACGGGGTAGGAGCGTGAATCAATCCGTAGAACCCGGCGGCGAGGCCCGGCCGAGCGGCGGGTCCGCGGGGCCGGCGCCCAGCGCCGAGGCGGCCCGCTTGATGCGGCTTGCCACCTATGCCTCGGTGGCGACGGCCACGGTCCTGATCGGCGTCAAGCTGGTGGCTTGGATTTACACGGACTCGGTCAGCCTGCTTTCGACCCTGATCGATTCGGTGCTCGACGCCCTTGCCTCGATCATCAATCTCCTGGCGGTGCGCCAAGCCTTGATGCCGGCCGACCGGGAGCACCGCTTCGGCCACGGCAAAGCCGAGCCGCTGGCGGCCCTGGGTCAGGCCACCTTCATTTCCGGGTCCGCTCTGTTCCTCGTCTTCGAAGCGAGTCACCGCCTATTCACGCCGGCGCCGGTCTCTCACACGGGCTTCGGCATCGGAGTCATGGTCTTCGCCATCGTGGCCACCTTCATCCTGACCCGGTTCCAGGCCTACGTGGTGCGCAAGACCGGCTCGATCGCCATCCAGGCCGACGCGCTCCACTACTTTGGAGACCTGCTGGTCAATGGCTCGGTCATCCTCGCTCTGCTGCTGGTGTCGCAGATGGGCTGGATATGGGCCGACCCAATCATCGGCCTCGGCATTGCCGCCTACATCCTGGTCAACGCCTGGCGCATCGCCCGCGGGGCCTACGACATGCTGATGGACCGGGAACTGCCCGACGA
>JAUVQB010000169.1 GCA_030598385.1 Alphaproteobacteria bacterium
CGATGGCCAGCGTGTACATGGTGAGGTCGTTGGTGCCGATGGCGAAGAAATCCGATAAGCGGGCGAGCGCGTCAGCCGAGAGCGCCGCGCCCGGCACTTCGATCATGACGCCCAGCGGCGGCAGCGGATCGGCGATCTTGACGCCTCGGCGGGTCAATCGCCGGGCGACCTTGATCAGCTGCTTGCGCACGCTCGAGACCTCCGATCCCGTCGTGATCATCGGCAGCAGGATGCGAAGCTGGCCGTGGGCGCCGGCCCGCAGGATCGCCGCGAGCTGCGTTTCCAGCAGCTTCGGTTCCTTGAGCGACAGCCGGATCGCGCGCAGCCCCAGCGCCGGGTTGGTCGATTCCGCGACGGCGGCGCCGAAGGAACTGGCCAGCTTCTCGCCGCCGACGTCGAGGGTCCGCACGGTGATCGTCTTGCCGGCCATGCCTTCGACGATCTGCATCAGCGCGTCGTATTGCTCGTTCTCGCTGGGCAGGTCGTCCCGGTTCATGTAGAGGAACTCGGTCCGCAGCAGGCCCACCCCCTCGGCCCCGGCGGCGACCGCCTGGCCCACTTCGCGGGGAAATTCCAGGTTCGCCTGCAGCCGGATCGTCTCACCATCGCGCGTGGCGGCGGGCACGTTCCTAAGCCGAGCGAGGGCGCGGGCCTCGCGTTCCAGCTCCTCCCGGCGGCGTTTGTAGGCGGCTATGCGTTTCGCCGTCGGATTGACGAAGACGAGGCCATTGGAGCCGTCGATGATCAACATGTCGCCGCCACGGACCGCGCCCAACAGGTTGGCGATGCCGAGGACGGCGGGCAGGCCCAGCGAGCGCGCCATGATCGCCGTGTGTCCCTCCGCGCCGCCGAGAACACTGGCGAAGCCGCCGATGCGCTGCGGGTCCATGAGCGCGGTATCGGCCGGGGTGATCTCCTCGGCGACCACGATGCTGCCGGCCTCGAGCGCGGAAAACCCTCGGTAGTCGCGCTGCACCAGTTTGCGCACGATGCGCATCCCGACCTCGCCGATCTCCAGGGCCCGGGCCCGCAGATAGGCGTCGTCCATGGCCGCGAAGTTTTCGGCGATCGCCGCGATCTCGGCCTTGACCGCGGCTTCGGCATTGATCAGATCCTGCTCGATGCGCCGGCGCACGCCGTTCAAGAGGCGCGAGCTTTCGACCATCTGAAGATGAGCCTCGAGCAGATAGCCGAGTTCCTCCGCCGCCGCGCCGTGCAGGCTGCTCGCCTTGGCCTTGAGCTTACCGAGTTGGCGCGACGCCTTCGACACGGCCACGTCGAAGCGCTCGTGCTCGGCCGGGATCTGGTTTTTGGCGATTTCGTACTCGGGAACCTGAATGTCGCCGCTCTCGCGGATATAGGCCGGGCCGAGCGCGACGCCGGGCGACACGGCCAGGCCCTCGAAGACCTGCTCCGTCGCGCGCCGGGCGGGGCGTGTCCGCCGGGCGGACGCCTTTGCCGCGGTTGTCTTCTTGGCGGCCTTCTTGCCCGGCCCCGATTTCGGCTTCCGGGTCACTAGATTTCCTCGTCGAAGCGGTTGGCGATCAGGCTGTCGAGGGCATCGAGAGCGGCTTCCGCGGCCCGACCGCTGGCGCGCAGCTCCAGCTCGCAGCCAGGCGCGGCGCCAAGCATCATGAGGCCCATGATCGAGGAGCCGGACACTTCCATGTCATTGCGCGCGACGATTATCTCAGCATCGAAAGCGCCGGCCAGTTTGACGAACTTCGCGGCGGCTCGTGCGTGGAGCCCGCGGCCGTTGACGATGGTGACGCGGCGCCAAACGGGTGCGCCGGACGCGGCCGTCATGTGAGCCTGCTCCCTCGGTTACGACGCCTGTTCGGCAAGCAGCTGGGAGGCCACGCTGATGTATTTGCGGCCGGCTTCCTGCGCCTCGTGAACGGCCTTCTTGAGCGACCGTTCGCCGCGCAGGCTGGCCAGCTTGATCAGCATGGGCAGGTTGACCCCGGCGACGACCTCGACCTCGCCCTCGTCCAACACCGAAATAGCCAAGTTCGAGGGCGTACCGCCGAACATATCGGTCAGCAGGACCACGCCGTCGCCGTCCTGGGCGGCCTTAACCTGCTCGATGATCTCCTTACGGCGCTCCTCCATGTCGTCGTCGGGGCCGATACAGACCGTCCCGACCTTCTCCTGCGGCCCGACGATATGCTCCAGCGCCTGGAGAAACTCCTCGGCCAGCCGGCCGTGGGTGACCAATACCATTCCGATCATGGGGCAACCTTTCCGCCTTTTCGGCCGGTTGTTGTACAGCGAATACAAGGGTAAATCACGGGCCTTCTGAACGGCCCGAATGCATCTCCTGAAGATCCCGGTGCAAGAGAGTTACCGGCTCGCCCTGGGCCGCGAACCATTGAGCCAGCCGTTCCGCAATGGCGACCGAGCGGTGGCGACCGCCTGTGCAGCCCAGCGCAATGGTCAGGTAGTTCTTACCTTCGCTGCGGTAGTCCGGCAGCACGGCGGCGAGCAAATCGGTCAGTTTGGCGAAGAACGGCCCCAAGCGGGGATCGGCCGCGATGAAACGGTCGACGGCGTCATCGCGGCCGGTGAGCGGGCGCAGCTCTGGTTCATAATGCGGATTCCGCAGGAAACGCACATCGAAGACCAGATCCGCTTGGCGCGGCAGTCCGTTGCGATAGGCGAAGGAGGTCACGCAGACGGCCATTGCGTCGGCGTTCTGCCGCTCGAAGTTCCCCGCCAGTATGTGGCGCAGCTCGGCCGGCGTCAGGGCCGACGTGTCGATGACCAGGTCCGCCCTGGCTCGCAGCGGCGACAGCAGGGTGCGCTCCGCCGCAATCCCGTCGATGACCGGGCGGCCGCGGGCCATCGGATGGCGGCTACGGGTTTCCGTATAACGCCGCCCCAGTACCAGATCGTCGCAATCCAAGAACAGCAGCGTGAGCCGCAAGCCGGCGCCAGTCAGATCGTGGTCCAGCTGCGCGAGGAGCGGCGCGACGGCGAAGCCGCGCGTGCGGATGTCGATGCCGAGGGCGACCGAGCGGCGGCCGCCCGCGATCAAGGGTTGAAGCAGCTCAAGCGGCAGGTTGTCGATCGATTCGTAGCCCAGATCCTCGAGGATCGAGAGCGCGGTCGAGCGGCCGGCGCCGGACAATCCGGTCACCAGAACGAGCGCACGCCGCCCGCCCGTCTCCTCCGCTTCCCCGTCCTTCTCGGCGGACTCGGCCGGGTGCTGCGGCTCGTCGTCCGCGTCGGGCCCGGTTATCGGCGCCGCGCCGCGACCCGCCAAGGCCAAACGCAGTTTGGCCGGCGTCGAGGCTTCAAAGGGATCGAACCGCACCACGGGCAGCCGTACGCCGAGGATCGTGCAACTGTCCGGGTCCGGCAGCCGTTCGACGGACTCGCCGTCGACCAAATCCACCACCAAGCCTAGGGGAACGTCGCACAGGGGCGCGAGTTCCGCGATGCCGAGACCGCGCACCTCCATCTTGCCCTGGATGGATTGCGGCGCCCGCGCCAAGAGCACGCCGTCGCGCGGCGTGAGTTCAGTCTGGTCGTCGGCCACCAAGCGCGCGCCTTGGTCGATCAACCGGAGCGCCAGGTCCGACTTGCCGGCTCCGGAAGGCCCGCGCAGAAGTACGGCAATCGGACCCGCCGGCGCGCCAGCGGCGGCCGGAGCAACCTCGAGCCCGCGGCCGGTTGAAAAGGCCACACAGCTCGCATGGACCAGCTCCCGTCTCACGGCTTCTCTCTTGGCGCCGCCGATAGACGAACCACGAAACGGGCGCCTTTCACCTTACGAGTCGCTGGATCGATGCGGTTCTCGGCATGCATCGTGCCGCCATGCGCTTCGATGATCTGACGGGAGATGGACAAGCCGAGTCCGGAATGGGTGCCGAACTTCTCGCCGCGAGGACGCTCGCTGTAGAAGCGCTCGAACACCGCGTCCAACTTGCCCTCCGGCAGGCCAGGCCCGTCGTCCTCCACCCGCACCTCGATCCCCGAGGGATTCCTGCCGACCATGATGCGAATGGTGCCGCCCGGCGGGCTGAAGGACACCGAATTGCTGACGAGATTACGAAACACTTGGCCGAGGCGCCCCTCGATGCCGGCCACCATGAGGCCGTCCCGGTCGGGCAGGTGCGGCAGGGCAAGGATGATCCGCGGGCCGGTTTCCGGCAGGGTGGCGCCAACGACCTCGACCAGCGTCTCGAGGAGTAGCGACAGATCGACCGTCTCGCTCTCGGCCCGCGAGAGCTCGGCGTCCAGCCGGGAGGCGTCGGAAATGTCGCTGATCAGGCGGTCGAGGCGCTGCACGTCATCGAGGATGATCGACATGAGCTTCTTCTGCTGCTCCGGGTCCGCCACCCGGGACACGGTTTCGACCGCGCTGCGCAACGAGGTCAGGGGGTTCTTGATTTCGTGCGCCACGTCGGCGGCGAAGCCTTCGATGGCGTCGAGCCGCGACCAGAGCGCGTCGGTCATCTCCCTGAGCGCGCCGGAGAG
>JAUVQB010000072.1 GCA_030598385.1 Alphaproteobacteria bacterium
CAGCCGCCGGAAACGGCGATGCGGGCCGCTTCCAGCTTGGTGACCATGCCGCCCGAGGAATAGCCCGACGGCGCCTCGCCCGCCATGGCCAGGATGTCGGGCGTGATCGCGGGCACCAGCGGCACGAACTCGGCCTCGGGATTGCGCCGCGGGTCGCTGGTATAGAGGCCGTCGATGTCGGACAGCAGCACCAGCGCGTCGGCGTTCATCATGGCCGCGACCCGGGCGGCCAGGCGATCGTTGTCGCCGACCCGGATGGTCGCGGTCGCCACCGTGTCGTTCTCGTTGATGACCGGCAGGATGCCCATGCGCAGCAGGGTGCCCAGGGTGCTGCGGGCGTTCAGATGGCGCTGGCGGTCCTCGGTGTCCTCCAGGGTCAGGAGGATCTGGGCGACCGCGATCTCGTGGCGGCCGAGGGTCTCCTGGTAGGCGTGGGCGAGCTGGATCTGACCGGTGGCCGCCGCCGCCTGACTTTCCTCGAGGCGCATGCTCCGCCGGTGCAGGCCCAACTGATGGCGGCCCAGGGCGATCGCGCCGGAAGAGACCACGATGATCTCGCTGCCGCCGGCCCTGAGGGCCGCCAGATCGTCGCTCAGGGCCTCGAGCCAGGGCCGGCGGAGCCGCCGGCTCTCCTCGTCGATCAGCAGGGCGGAGCCGATCTTGACCACCAAGCGGCGTGCGGATTCCAGCTTCGGCCGGCTCGCGGTCATGGTTCAAAGACCTCGGCCGTTTCCGCTTCGTTGACGCCGCTGTCGCGCGCGGCGATCTCGGCCTTGAGGCGGCGGAGGAGCTCGCGCACGCCGAGGCCCGTTGCCCCGGACAGGGCGAAGACCTCTTTGCCGGCGGCCTTGGCCAGGTCTGCCCGCTTTTCTTCGATCTCTTCGGGCGCGATCGCGTCGGCCTTATTGAGGGCGACCAGTTCGGGTTTGTCCGCCAGGCCGTGGCCATAGGCCGCCAGCTCGCCGCGGACCGTGCGGTAGGCCTCGCCCAAAGCCTCGCCCGTCCCGTCCACCAGATGCAGCAGCACGCCGCAGCGCTCGACATGGCCGAGGAAGCGGTCGCCCAACCCGGCGCCCGCGTGCGCGCCTTCGATGAGCCCCGGGATGTCGGCCATGACGAAAGCCTCGTGATCGGCCTCGACCACGCCGAGGACGGGATGGAGGGTGGTGAAGGGGTAGTCCGCCACCTTGGGGCGGGCGCGGGAGACGGCGGCCAGGAAGGTGGACTTGCCGGCGTTGGGCAGGCCCACCAGGCCGGCGTCGGCGATCAGCTTGAGGCGCAGCCAGAGCCAGTGCTCCTCGCCCGGCCAGCCGGGATCGGCGCGGCGCGGCGCCCGGTTGGTGGAGGACTTGTAGTGGGCGTTGCCGAAGCCGCCATCGCCGCCCTTGGCCAATAGAGCCGACTGGCCGACCCGGGTGAGATCGGCGAGGACCAATTGCTTGTCCGCGTCGAGGACCTGGGTGCCGACCGGCACAGGGACGACCAGACGCCCGGCGGTCGCGCCGGTCTTGTCGCGCCCGCGCCCGTGATCGCCGCGCTTGGCCTTGAAATGCTGGCGGTAGCGGAAATCGATGAGGGTGTTGAGGCCCTCGACCACCTCGGCCACCACGTCCCCCCCACGACCGCCGTTACCGCCGTCGGGCCCGCCGAACTCGATGTATTTCTCGCGCCGGAAACTGAGACAGCCGGCCCCGCCGTCGCCGCTCTTCACGTAGATCTTGGCTTCGTCGAGGAATTTCATGGCTCATGGCTCGATCGGAGGGCGCAGCAACGAAAACGGGGGGAACGGCATGCCGTTCCCCCCGGGCTTTCGAGACGGCGGTGGGCCCCGCCTAGTTGGACGGCTCCACCGACACGAAGGTGCGCTTGCCGGCGCGCGTCCTGAAACTCACGCGTCCTTCGGAGAGCGCGAAAAGCGTATGGTCCTTGCCCATGCCGACGTTCTGGCCGGGGTGAAACTTGGTGCCGCGTTGGCGCACGATGATGTTGCCCGGAATCACGATCTCGCCGCCGAAGCGCTTCACGCCGAGGCGCCGGCCGGCGGAATCGCGGCCGTTGCGCGACGACCCGCCTGCTTTTTTGTGTGCCATCGGGCCTTACTCCTCGCTCTTCTTGGCCGCGGGCTTGGTTTCCGATTTGCTAGCGGATTTTGCGGCCGTCTTTGCCTTCGGCGCCGCCTTCTTGGCCGGGGCCTTCGCCTCGGCGGCCGGCTTCTCGGCCGCGGGCTTGGCCGCAGGCTTGGATTCCGATTTCGCAGCCGGTTTCGCCTTCGCCGTCGCTTTCTTCGCGGCAGGCTTGGCGACCGCTTTATCCTTGGCCTCTGTGTCGGCCTTGGGCTCGGCCTTGGGTTTCGCGGCTTTCGCGGTTTTCGCCGGCGTCTTGCCGTCGGTCAGGATCTCGGTGATCCGCAGCACGGTCTCGTGCTGGCGGTGGCCGTTGCGCCGGCGGTGATTCTTGCGGCGTTTCTTCTTGAAGACGATGATCTTGTCGCCGCGGGTCTGCTCGACCACCTCGGCCATGACGCAGGCGCCGGCCACGGTGGGGGCGCCCAGGGTCGTTTTCTCGTCTTCGCCGACCAACAGCACTTGGTCGAAGGCCACGCTGTCGCCGCTGGCGGCCGCGAGCTTTTCGACGACGACGATTTGATCCTTGGCGACTTTGTACTGTTTGCCGCCTGTCTTGATGACTGCGTACATGACGTGCCCGTGGTCTACCGCAACAGGAAATCGACCGCAGGCGGTAACCCGCGGCCGGCGGGGCGCACTATAGCGCCGGCGCCCTTACTGTCAATGGGACAGTCGATGGGCGAGGGCTGCCTCGGGGCGAGCATTATTGGGCTGCAGCTCGCTCAGTTCGAGGACCGCGGTTGCTGGCCCGTAGGCCTCGTAGCCCTGCACCCATAGGCGCCCGCTCGCCGGCTCCGCGCGCATGGCGAGGCGGGTCAGTTCGTTGAGCACCGGAGGTGCCAGCCAGCCGAGCCCGACACCCGCTTGCGGCAGGGTTTTCGCGAGCTGGAGGCTGCGCGCCTCGCTTTCCAGGCCGCGCGGATAGCCCGGCAAGCCCGTCGCCTGCCAGTGATTGGCGGCCGCCACGGCTGCTTCCAGGGGCGCATCCGGGGACGCTTCGCGCACGAAGGCCTGGTCCTCCAGGCGTTCGATGATACAGGCCTCGTGCGGCCCCGGCCCGACGAGGGCATAGATGACCGGCAGGGCGAGGGGCGTTTGGCAGAGCAAGGACTTGGCTTCGGCGAAGTCTTCGGCCTGGTCGAACACGCGGCGCAGCAGGTGGGCCGGCGGCAGGTGCCGGCTGCGCCAGAAGCGCCGGCGCTGCAGCGCCCAGTCGGCGGCGAACAGGCGCGTGCGCCGGTGGAGCGGCGCTTGGTTGAAGGCGGCGGCGAATCGACCGGGCGCGAGGCCCTGGATGGTGCCGACGAAGCCGGGCCAGGTGTGGTCGATCCAAGGTCCGCCCGGGCCCCGGCGGCGCACCGCCAGAAGGTTCTCGCCTAGTCCCGGCATCGACCAGTCGAGGGCGCGCAGCAGGTGGTTTTCGGCGCCCTCCGGCAAGTGAGGGGCCGCGGCGACGCCCGAGGAGCAGGCCCATTCGTGGCTCATGTTGAGGATCCAGCCGCCGGGCCCCGGCAGGCTGGCCGCCACCTCGGCGATCTCGCCCCGGTAGGGGTTGTCCGACCGGGCGAGCCAGCGGCGGCAGGCCGCGTCGCCGGCGATCAGAAGCGGCAGGGTAAACTCCCGCCGGGCGGCGGCCATGAGCGCCGCCGTGCGCTCGCCCTGGGCGGCCACCAGGGCCGCCGGCGGCTGGTCGCCCAGGTCGACGACGGGAATCTCGGGCAGGGTCTCGGTCGGCTTACGCATCGCGGGTTGGCTATAATGTATGCGGCGGAAGCGATGACGAAAAGAGCGCCTGGTCCGCTCTATCGAGGGGGCATCAGATACCGTCAGGTTTGCCGGTCGATCACCTCTGTCACAAAGCACGATGACCGGCAGTAGAGCGGCTTGGGCGAGTTCATTGCGCGGCTACGAATTCAGACGGCGACACTCCGGTCCATCGCCGGAAGGCATGATTGAACGCACTTGGCTCGGAGTAGCCGAGCAGGTACGCGATCTGAGATGTCCGTACCTCCGGTTCGTCGAGATAGCGGATCGCCAGTTGCCGGCGGACGTCTTCCAGGATCTGACCGAATGATGTTCCCAGGCCGGCAAGGCGACGCGCCATCGTGCGTTCGCTCATGCCCAGCTCGCGAGCCACGAGCTGGCTTACGGGCGCGCCGGCTTGTAAATGCGAGGCGACCAAATATTCCACCTCGTCCTTGAGGTCGGCTTTATCCCCGCGCTTGTCGAGGATCCCCTCGCAATGGCCTTTGAGAATATGCAGCAGGCGCTCATCCGCCGACTTCGATGGCAGGTCCAGCAGGCCACGTTTCAATACGATGGATGTCTTACGTTGACCAAAGCGCACCGAGCAGCCGAAGAACCTCTCGAACCCCTCCAGATCCTCCGCCCGGTTGTGGCGGAACTCAACCCATTCGGGGATCAGGCGCCGGCCGGCAATGAGGCGCACGAAACTCATCACCATAACCAGACCGAACTCGTACATTTGCTGTCGATGTCGAGTTCGCGGGTCGATAATTTCGACGGTGAAGAAGGCCAGCCGGTCTTCTATGGCGAGCTTGCCATGCACGCCTTCGGTGGAGACGCGCAGGTATGTGACGATGTTCCGAAGGCCGTCCCCCAAGGTCGGAGAACTCGTTCCCACATAGCCGAGGACACCGACATCAAGAGGGTTCACGCTGGATCCGAAATGCAGGCCAAAGCAGGGGTCATTGAGATGGCTTGCCGCGGCCTCGAAAAGCGCCGCCTGTTTGGCGAAAGGAATGCGAGCGTCCGCATCCTGCACCCCGCTCGCGTCAAGGCCAACCTCCTTCAGGATCAAGCCGGACGGCCTCCCTCGTGCCTCTAGGTGCCGGGCGACCTGCCTGGCCCAGGCGGTATGAACCTTGCGAACGGCCGCCATGACATCCTCTTGAAGGAACGCAATTCTGCTGAAGCGACATGACCGCGATTAAACGCTTTTCGCTTTCGTTGCAATCCGCCCACACGGGGTTGGCGGCAATTATCAAACAATTGGCTGTTCGGATCAATCGATCAGGCTGGCTGAACCCCATCTGGCCCGGATAAGAAGGGCAGCCGAACTCACGAACCATGGCCCAGCTGGAGATTATTTTGATGGAACGCTTTCCGAGCGCAGTGAGGCGTATGAACCCGCAGTTGGAGCACAGGATGATCAAGGACGGGTGCCTGCAGTTACAGCAGATTGGCGACAAGACCTATGAGCTGAACAGTTTGCTGTCGACGGCCCTGCGTGAGGACGACGACGGAACCGCGCAACGAGACCTCGAATGGGCGGCGGCGCTCTCAGTGGAGGTAGCGCGAGATCTGTTGGAGTTCACGGGGGGCGATAAACACGCCATGGCCGACTGGCTCCACGGACCCAAGGGGCCAAGGCCCCGGCCGAAGGCGCTCTCCGGAATGAGCAAGAACACACTTTTTGTCCTCACGGGGCTGATGTTTCTAGCCTGGGCGCTTGTCCTCTCGCCGCTCCTGTTTTTGGGCTGAGAGAGCGAAGCGTCGAGATGGGTAAGTGAGCCTCGTCCGGAGTCATCGTTCATCATGCCGAGGATTGTCTATTACATTGGCTCAGCACTGCTCTGGCTCATCGCGGCCGGCGCCATCGCCTGGTGGGCCCTCACCGCCATTCAGGTCTACGAGGTCGAATGGGCCGTGCTCGCGTGTGCGGTCGTCCTGATCCCCGGCCTCTTCGTGGCCTACGTGTTGCAGCGCATCTGGACCTGGCTGTGGATCTCTTGGAACACTAGGAAAGCGATGGCCCGGCGGCTGTCATTGGAGAGAGGCGCCACGACGTATCATCCGGCCGACGGAGAAGCCGTCGATCAGCAATGGCGTAACCATCTCAATTCGAAAAACGAGTGACGCGGGCACACTCGCATCTGTTATCGGAGGCCGGAAACCGACAATTGGCACCGGAAAGAAGGGTGCAAGTTTTGGGCTTGTGGCGGTCGACCTTCCGGGTTTCGAGGTTCGGTTATGGCGAGGCGCCAACCCATTCAAGCCTTTTCGACCACCACCGCCTCGCCCCCGAGGCCTGACACCGGGCACGACCGGGCATCTCCTGGATAGTTGGCCCTGAGGCCGGTCGGATCTGGACGGGCCCAAGCCGGACGGGGTCAAGCCGGAGGAGATCCGATGGGGTCGAGCGCACCTCCTTCGACGCACCAGCGCCACTGGCCTTGGGCGACGCCCTCGCCGCCGCCACGTCGGCCGGCGCCCCCCCAACGTAGTCGCCGAACGCCTAGGTCATAACTCCACAAAGATGACGCTGGATCGCTCTGGGCATGTCCTGCAGGGCCGGCAGGAAGATGTAGCACGGCAGGTTGATACCAAGCGGCGCGCCGTGCTAGACGGATAGAGGTTACACGCGAGGTTACGAATTTTACGATGTTCGCTTAATGTTTCGGCTCCGGCCGGCGCTAAGCGCTTGAGACATTTAGACCGCGGAGGGGTGCCGGAGTGGTCGAACGGGGCGGTCTCGAAATTCTAATCGAGGCGTATTGATAGATCTCGGCGCGTGTTAATTAGTGCCGGTTTGTCAGGCATTGCAGCCCCTTTCCTGCCCTTCATGTTCTGGTTCATCCTGGCTGATCGCAATGAGTTTGTGACCTAGTTGTGACCAAGACCCCGTATGGGGACACCCCCACGCCCTCGCGGGTGCGCGTGTATTCCGGCCCTTGTGTCCCCGCCCGAAAACCTGGCTTTGCCCATCCTGCCCAAATGATTCTTGAGGCTGTCTCAGGGCTGCGGTGAGCGGCGGCCAGCGCGATCTCGGCTTGGCCGGTACTTGGGCTCCAAAAAGGCAGGTCGCGCTGACAGCAGCTCCTCGCAGGCTGACGGATAGTGTTCCATGAGGGGCACAAATCCGCAGAGCCAATGAG
>JAUVQB010000098.1 GCA_030598385.1 Alphaproteobacteria bacterium
CCCTGCCGATGCATTTCCTCTCGCGCCGCCACAACCAGCGCGGCGACGAGTATGGCGGCAGCCTGGAGAACCGGGTGCGCCTGCTGCGCGAGCTGATCGAGGACACCAAGGAGGCCGTCGGCGACACCTGCGCCGTGCCGCTGCGCCTGGCGGTCGACGAGCTTAGCGGCGAGGCGGGCATCACCGCCGACGGCGAGGGCCGCGAGATCGTCGAAATGCTGGCCGAGCTGCCCGACCTGTGGGACGTGAACGTGAGCGACTGGGCGAACGATTCGCTGACGTCGCGCTTCGGCGAAGAGGGCGCCCAAGAGCCCTATGTGGCCTTCGTCAAGCAGGTGACCAGCAAGCCGGTGGTGGGGGTCGGGCGCTTCACCTCGCCCGATGCCATGGTGTCCCAGATCAAGCGTGGCGTGCTCGACATGATCGGCGCCGCGCGGCCCTCGATCGCCGATCCCTTCCTGCCCCGGAAGATCGAGGACGGCCGCCTGGAAGACATCCGCGAGTGCATCGGCTGCAATATCTGCACCAGCGGCGATATCACGGGCGTTCCGATCCGCTGTACGCAAAACCCGACCATGGGCGAGGAATGGCGCAAGGGCTGGCATCCGGAGGTCTTCGCGCCCAAGGGTTCGGACGACCAGGTGCTGATCGTCGGCGCCGGGCCGGCCGGCCTGGAATGCGCCCGGGCGCTCGGCCGCCGCGGCTACGGCGTGATCCTGGCCGAGGCCAAGGAGGAGCTGGGCGGCCGGGTGGCGGCGGAATGCCGCCTGCCGGGCCTTTCGGCCTGGGGCCGGGTGCGCGACTACCGCTTGCAGCAGCTCCATCAGATGCCCGGCGTGGAACTCTTTCCCGCGAGCCGCCTGACGCCCGAGAACGTGCGGGAGTTCGGCTTCCCGCGTGTGGCGCTCGCGACCGGCGCCCGCTGGCGCAAGGACGGCGTGGGTCGCCAGCATCACCGGCCCATCCCCGGCAGCGAGCAGGATCATGTCGTGGCGCCCGAGACGGTCATGATCGACAGCAACGTCGCGGGTCCCGTCGTGATCTACGACGACGACCATTTCTATCTCGGCGGCGTGCTGGCCGAGAAGCTGCGGGCCGAGGGCCACGAGGTCGCGATCGTGACGCCCGCGCCCCAGGTCTCGCTCTGGACGTCGAATACCCTGGAACAGGGCTACATCCAGCGACGCCTGGTGAAGCTCGGCGTGGAAATCGTGACCCAGCGCCGGCTCGAGGCGATCGGCGCGGGCGACGTGGAGCTCTCGTGCCTGGTAACCGGCCGGCGCGAGACCCGGCCGGCGTCCGGCGTCGTCCTTGTGACCGCGCGGCTTCCCGAGGAGGCGCTTTACCAGGAGCTCATGGCCGAGCCGGAGGCGTTGGCCGAGGCCGGGATCACGTCCCTGACGCGGATCGGCGACTGCCTCGCGCCGGCCACCATCGCCGCGGCGGTCTACGCCGGGCACCGCTACGCCCGCGAGCTCGACACGACACCCCTGGAGGGCGCGCCCTTTGCCCGCGAGCTGGCGGCGCTCACCCCGGGCTTCGACTCGGAGGAGGGCCGATGACCCTCGCCGCGCAGCTCGCCGATCCGTCCGCGCCGCTCAACGAATACGGCGCACTCCGGCGGGTGATGATCTGTCCCGCCGAAGCGGCCTATGGCGGCCAGCCGCGCCTCGATGCCGTCTGGCAGGGCGAGGAATTCCTCGGCCGGCCGGACTTCGTGGAGGCGCGGAAGGAATATGACCGCTTCGCCCAGATATTGGCCGAAAGCGGCGCGGTGATCGACCTCTTCCCGGAGGCCGCCGGGCTCGGGATCTCTGCCATCTACATCCGGGACTCCAGCCTGGTGGCCCCTGGCGGCGTCATCCTCGGGCGCATGCGCAACGCCTATCGGGCGGCGGAGCCGCCGGCGCTTGGCGCCTATTACGCGGCGCAGGGACTCCCGGTGCTGGGCGCGATCGCGGGCGAGGGCCTGTTGGAAGGCGGCGACCTGGCTTGGTTCGACGCGGCGTCCTGCGCGGTGGCCGACGGCTACCGCACCAACGCCGAGGGCATTCGCCAACTTCGCGAGATCCTGGGGCCGGGCGTCGATGTCCAGGCCGTGCCCCTGCCGCACGATCAGGGGCCCGGCGCCTGTCTCCACCTCATGTCGCTGATCAGCCCGCTGGACGCGGACTTGGCGCTGGTCTACTCGCGGCTGATGCCGGTGCCGTTCCGCAACTGGCTCCTGGATCGCGGCATGCGGCTGGTCGAGGTGCCCGACGAGGAATACGGGCTTACCATGGGCTGCAACGTGCTGGCCCTGGGCCCCCGCAAGTGCCTGGCGATCGAGGGCAGCCCGGTCACCCGCGCCCGGCTCGAGGCGGCGGGCTGCGAGGTGATCGCCTGCAAGGCCGAGGAAATCTCGCTGAAAGGGGGCGGCGGCCCGACCTGCCTCACCCGGCCACTCCTGCGGGCCTGAGGAGCGGTCGGTCGCGGGTTAGCGTTATTAGATGAAGTACCCGGCGATTAGCGCGATAACGAAGCCGGTCGCGATCGGTAGCACCCATCTCGACCAAGAGCTGCCGTTTTTAACGGTGACGCCCAGGGTCGGGAGCTTTTCGCCGGGTTGGAAATCGGATGAATCGGCCATGCGACGGTTCCTTCGGTTCAGGGAGTGCCAGGGATCCGCCGGTGAAGCTGCCCGAAAAGGATGAAATTTTCGCTTAGGCGATAGCCAGGCGGCCCCAGGTCTAGGGTTCGGCTTGGGCTTGGCCCGTGCGTCCCGCGAAAATCGCCACCGTCCCGTCGGATTTGATTGAGACAATTCTTCGGTTTAGATGGTCGGCAATCAGGACCGATCCGTCTTTTCGTTCGATAACGTCCTCCGGGTCGTTCAGGCCGACGCGTGAACTCCCCATAGACGCCAGGATGTCGCCCGGCTCGCCCGTGCCCGCGACCGTGGATATGGTCCCATCCGTGTCCACGAGCCGTATTGCGTGATTGTGCTCGTCTTCGATGAGCAGGCTTCCGTCGCTTCGCAGATACATGGATTGCGGTTCGTTCAACTGCGCTTCGACGGCAGGCCCGCCGTCGCCCGAGTATCCGGGCGTGCCGTTCCCGGCCACCGTTTCGATCGTCCCGTCGAGATTGACGCGCCGGATCACATGATGGCCGCCATCGGCGACATAGACCCGTCCCGACTTGTCTACGAATACCCCCCACGGCGACAGCAGGCGGGCGGTTTCGGAGGGCTGAGGATCGCCGGAAGGGCCTTGGTCGCCCGCGCCCGCTAAAGTGGACATGACCCCATCGGGTGTGACCTTCCTGAGCCTGTGGCTTCGATTCTCGATGATGTAAAGGTTGCCGTCCTCGTCGACCGCGACGTCGTAGGGCTTGTTCAGCTTCATTTCGGTGGCCGGGCCCTCTTCGCCGTTGAAGCCCCGAACGCCGGTCCCTGCGACAATCTCGATTGTGCCGCCTTCATTCACGCGCGCGACCACGTCGTTATAGGAGTCCGCAAAATACAGGCGGCCTTGCAAATCGACCGCGAGGCCTTCCGGTATTCCCAGTTTCGAGTCTCGCGCCTTCGCCGACGCGCTGATCGTGCCCTTGTAACCATTTCCCGCGACGACTCTGGCTATGCCGTCATTGCCGACCTGCCAAATGCGATGCCGCCGATCGGAAATGTAGACACTGCCATTGGGGGCCTCCGCGATGCTCACCGGCTCCACGAGTGTGATCTCGCCGGCCGGTTGCCCATCCCCGACTTCGACGGGCGACAAACGCGGGTTTTCCAAATGGTAGATGAAGTTTTGTAGGTCCCTGACGATGCCGAATGATCGAGCCAGGTTCTTGAACTCGGTGAAAGTCTCGAAGTTTGCGAAATAGGCAATCGAAAGACCGGCCGCCAAAACAATTACCGTGATCAAGCCGCGCTTCAATTTGACGGTGGCCATATTCATCAATCTTCCAACGAATGACCGCTTCTCGGCCACTCAGGCCCGAGATCCGCAGGCCAAGGTGTCGGCGGACCTGTCCTGCGAAGGTCGTGGCATGAGACTGTCGTTGGATTCGCGCCCGGTGTCAGGCTCTTTCTCGGTCGAGCCATCCGGGCGTCGGCGGCGATCGCGATCAACCGCCCGGGAGGGCGGCGAGAGCCCCCGCCTCGGTGAGCGGGAGGCTGGGGGCTCGGGCCTTCACGCCTGGCAAGTGGAGGATTGTTTATACGTCCGCCGCCAATAAAAAACCGCGGCGCCGGGATATTTGTCTAGGGCTGCCAGGACACCGCCTGGTAGCTGTCCGCCGCCGCCGGCTCGCCGCCGCACGGGAAAGCCTCCGCCAGGGCGAGGAACAAGGCCGCGGCCGCGGGCTGGTCGAGCTCGTCGGGGTGCGTGGCCGCCCAGTTTAAGTAGGCCTTGCGGATCATGTCCGCCGGGAGCTCGTCGTCGACGCAGTAGGCCGGCTTCTCGACCCGCGCGGTTTTCTCCGAGACCGTGAGGTGGCCGGAGCGGACGTTCTCCTTAAGGAAGGTCGTCATGACCTGGTCATTGCTGACGAAGCCGTCGGAAAAGCCCTCCATGTAGGCGAGGCAGGCGATACGGTCGAGCGTGTTCGCCTGGCAGCCCTCGGCCAAGGTCTTGCCGCTGAGCGCCTCGGCGGAAGCCGGCGCGCAAAACAAGAGGGTGGCGGCGAGCGATGTAAGGAGCCATTTCATGCTGATCGAACCCCGTGTCCTGTCCCGTGTCGAGTAAGAGCATGGCCGGGAATTGTGGCGGGCCTTGGGCGCGCCCGCGGCCAAGCCAAGGCAATCTTGGGCAATTCGGGGGCATCGCCGGGATCGCCAGGATTGCGCCTGGAGTCGAGCGCCCTGGCGTGGCGGCCCCTGTCTCGGTTGGAGATCTGTTGCCTCGATTGGGCGAATCACACCCGAACGTCGGATGTCGGGAGCAAAGCGAACGCCGCTTGTCAGGTGCTGTCAGGACCGTTGATGGCCAAGAGCTGACCTGCGCCAAACCGCCGAATTAATCGTCGTCGAACCCGTCGCTAGCGTTCCATAGGCCGCATCGCAGATCACAAGGTCACTCGTCTTGGTGAACTTATGCCGTGGCGTTACACTCATACAAGAGCGGGACTGCTGATCGACGTTCCTGATAGAGTGGCTCCATCAGACACTCACGGTATTCTCCGGACAGTTCGGGTAGTAGTGTCATATCAGAACCGTCGGTAAATCGACATGAGCCACGAGCCATCAGACGCCACGCCCTTCCCGCCACTTGATCTCGACGGTCTTCCTCTCTGGCTCGTGGAGCGGGGCATGCTGGGCTTGCCGGCGGGCGAACAAATCGCCGGGTTTTGCCGCAAAGTTTTCGACAGCGGCTTTCCGATAAAGCGGGTGCAGATGGGCATGTACACGCTTCATCCCAGGTATGGTTCGCACACCTTTGTCTGGCGGCCTGGGGCCGACGCGATAGAGCATATCCCGCGCGAGCGCGCCATCCAGAGCCGTGACGTCTATCTGAAGAGCCCCGTCCACCATATGCGCAGCAGGGGTCTCCTGGCGCTGCGCCGGCGGCTCGACATGGATGACACGGATGAGTTCGTCCTGTTCCCCGAATTACGTGCGGAAGGGCTTGTCGACTATGCGGCTCATCTCGTGCCCTACGATCCCTCGCAGGTGGAGCTCATTGCCGAGGGATTGGGCGCGGCCGATGACCCGACCAGTCCGGGCGCGTCGCTCGATGGGATCTTTTTCTCCTGCGCCACCGACCGACCCGAAGGATTTGACGATGGACAGCTCAATCAGGTTGTCCAAGCGCTACCCTACCTGGCGCTATCCGTGAAATCGCGCCTGACCTACGATGTCGCGAGCACCGTGCTTGAGACCTATCTTGGAATGGATGCCGGCCACCGGGTCCTGACGGGCGAGATCGAGCGGGGGTCGGCCGAGGCAATCCGCGCCGTCATCTGGTTTTCCGATCTGCGCGGGTTCACCAAGCTGACCGATAGCCTGCCGCGTGACATCCTCATCGCGGCACTCGACGACTATCTCGAGGCGATGGCGGCACCGGTCCAGGCCA
>JAUVQB010000380.1 GCA_030598385.1 Alphaproteobacteria bacterium
ACGCCGTTCGCCTGGATCGCCTCGCAGGCCGCGCTTTTGTGGTGCACGCAGACCAGCAGCGTCGGGGCGTCGGCGGTGACCGAGCACATGGCGCTGACGGTCACGCCGGCGCGCCCCGCCGGTCCGTCGGTGGTGACGATGTTGACCGTCGCCGCGGCATGGCTCATGCCTTCGACAAAGAGATCGCGTTGCATGGTTTCGGCCCTCCTTGCGGCAGGATAGGCCGAAGCCTTGCTTCGACAAAACATTAATTCATGATCAAGGAGATAGGTTTTTTAGATACAGCGACGGCCGGCCGCAGTAGGTCGCGGCCCGGCTCAGTCGGTCTCACCCGCGACCCGCAGGTCGACCTCCGCCTCTCGCAGGAGCCGAGCGAGCCTCGCATCGGGCGCCCGGTCGGTCACCAGGGCGTCGATCTCGGCGAGATCGCAGACCTTGACGAGGCTGGTGCGGCCGAACTTCGTGTGGTCCGCGGCCACGGTGACCTGCTCAGCCTGGTCGATGATCGCCCGCGAATACTCCGCCTCGCAGAGGTGGTAGTACATGCAGCCCTTCTCATCATGGATGGCGCCCATGGAGAGGATGGCGTGGCGGACCTCGAAACGCCGGACCGATGCGATGGTCTCGGGACCGAAGGCGGCGGCGTCGTGGGACCGCAGTTCGCCGCCGGCCATGAACACGCGGTTGCCGTTGCGCGCGGCCAACAAGCCGGCGATGTAGGGCGAATTGGTCACCACGACCAGATCGCTGTGGTCCGACAGCGCATGGGCCACATAGGCCGTCGTCGAACCCGTGTCGATCATCAGGGACTCGCCGTTGCGCACCCTTCGGGCGACCAGCGCGGCGATCCGCTTCTTGGCTTCGGCCTGCTGGCGCATGCGCTTGTGGATCGGCGGCTCGTGGTACTGATCCGGCAGGACGATGCCGCCGTGGACCTTTTCCACCAGGCCCTCGGACACCAGCGGTTTGACGTTGCGCCGGATGGTTTCGTCGGAGACCTGGAGCTGCTCGGCCAGCCGGCCGATGGCACAGGCGCCCTGTTCTCGAACCAGCTTCAGGATCTCGTTCTGACGAACTGTCGGGCGCATCGTCGGGCCGCTTGCAGAGACGGGGAGGATGGGGGCCATAAACCACGATAAGCCACAATTTGTCCAATATATTCGTTGACATAAAGAGGGATTTTGTGGCCTTTGGTCTTGGACTCGATCTTGCTGCCGGCTTGGCCCAGGATAATCTTGGATCGCCCAGGGGGGTGGTTTTCTATGCCGGAATCCGGTGCTAGCCAGGGCCACGGCAGCATGGTTTCGGCAAGTTTTGGGGAATCTCCGCCCATTGAGGCGGTTCGAAAGTGTCGGATGGGGAATGACTGAAGCGCTGCCTTCCCGGGCCGAGATCGTCATCGTCGGCGGCGGCATCATCGGCTGCTCCACGGCCTATCATCTGGCGAAGGAGCACAAAGCCGAGGTGATCCTCCTGGAGCGCGACCGGCTCACTTGCGGCTCCACTTTCCATGCCGCCGGCCTGGTCGGCCAGTTGCGCTCCAGCGCCAGCATCACCCAGCTCCTGAAGTACAGCGTCGAGCTCTACGGTGCGCTGGAAGCGGAAACCGGGCTCGCCACCGGCTGGAAGCAGAACGGCGGCCTGCGCCTCGCGAACAACGAGGAGCGCTGGACCGAGATCAAGCGCCAGGCCACCACCGCTCACAGCTTCGGCCTGGAGATGCACCTGCTCACGCCCAAGGAGGCCCAAGACCTCTGGCCCCTGATGGACGGGTCCGATCTGGTCGGCGCCGCCTTCCTGCCGACCGACGGCCAGGCCAACCCCTCGGACATCACCCAATCGCTCGCCAAGGGCGCGCGTATGCACGGCGCGCGGATCTTCGAGGGCGTGACGGTCACCGGGATCCGTGTCGAGGACGGACAAGTCCTCGGCGTCGAGACCGATCAGGGGCCGATCGCCTGCGACAAGCTGGTCAACTGCGGCGGCCAGTGGGCCAAGCCCATCGGCCGCCTCGCCGGAGTCAGCGTGCCCCTGCAGCCGATGCAGCACCAGTACATGGTAACCGAGGCCATCGCCGGCGTGACACCCGACCTGCCGACCGTGCGCGACCCGGACCGCCTCACCTACTTCAAGGAAGAGGTGGGCGGCCTGGTGATGGGCGGCTACGAGCTGAACCCCAGGTCCTGGGCCGACGAGGGCATTCCCGAGGGCTTCGTTTTTTCCTTGCTGCAGTCCGACTGGGATCACTTCGAACCGCTCATGGAGCAGGCGCTCGAGCGCGTGCCGGCGCTCGAAGCGGCCGGCATCAAGACCCTCACCAACGGGCCCGAATCCTTCACCCCCGACGGCAACTTCATCCTCGGCGAGGCGCCGGAGGTGCGGAACTTCTTCGTCGGGGCCGGGTTCAACGCCTTCGGCATCGCCT
>JAUVQB010000510.1 GCA_030598385.1 Alphaproteobacteria bacterium
AGCTCAACCCCGAGGTCCGCCAGGTGCGGCGCCAGTTCGCCATAGATCGCCGGGGTCCAGCCTTCGTTGGCGTCCAGGATGATGCGCGCGTGCGGGGCCTGGGCGCGCACCGCGGCGATCCGGTCGACGTTTTCCGGCCCGGCCAGCTTCAGTTTGAGAAGCGGGCGCCCGGCCTCCCGCGCGGCGGCCGCGCCCATTTTCTCCGCGCTATCGAAGGACAGCGTATAGGCGGTCACCACCGGCCGTAGTTCGGGCTGGCCGAGCAGGCCCCACACGCGACAGCCGGCCTGCTTGGCCTCCAGGTCCCAAAACGCGCAGTCCAGGGCATTTCGGGCCGCGCCAGGCGGCAGGGCCGTCTGTAATTCCCTACGGTCGAGGCCGCGAGCCAAGGCACTGCGCAGGCCCTCGATGGTCTCGATGACCCCGTCGATCGTTTCGCCGTAGCGCGCATAGGGCAGGCATTCACCGCGCCCGATAGCCTCCCCTTGGGTCAACTCGACCAGGACGACGTCGGACTGGGTCCGGCTGCCACGCGAGATCGTGAAGGTTCCCGCGAGCGGAAAACACTCGTGACGAACGGTGAGGTCGATCATGGCTTGCCGGGCACCCGCGGGGCGTTCGGAGAGCTAAACGATCTCGTCGACCAGCCGGCCAACCCCGTCGCGCAAGGGATCGACCGCCGGAAGCCCGAACTCGGCTTCCAGTTCGGCGAGACAGGCTTTCGCCGCCTCGGGATCCAAACGTGACGTGTTGACCGATAGGCCAGCGCAGGCAACCGCCGGGTTCGTCAGGCGTGCCGCGGAAAGGTTGGCCTCGATACAGGTCTGAATGTCGGGCAAGGCAGTGCCCGGCAAACCGCGCATATGCTCGCGGGTCGGTTCGTGGCACATGACGATCACATCGGGTTGCGAGCCATGCAGCAAGCCCAGGCTCACGCCCGCGAAGGAGGCGTGGAACAGCGAGCCCTGCCCCTCGACCAGGTCCCAGTGATCTGCGTCGTTGGCCGGGCTCAAGCTCTCGCTCGCACCGGAAATGAAGTCGGCCACCACCGCGTCGATCGATACGCCGCCTCCGGCAATCAGAATCCCGGTCTGGCCGGTGGCCCGGAAATCCGCATTCAGGCCGCGCGCGCGCATTTCCCGCTCGAGCGCCAGAGAGGTGTACATCTTGCCGCAGGAGCAGTCGGTGCCGACGGTGAGCAGGCGCTTGCCAGGCCGCTTCTTGCCGTCGCCGACCGAGAAAGTCTCGCTGGGATGGCGCACATCGAACAGCTTGCGGCCGGTCCTTCCGGCGGCCGCCGTCAGCTCCGGGACGTCGCCCAGCTTGCCGTGCAAGCCCGAGGCAAGATCGAAGCCCAAATCGAGCGCCTTCACCAACACCTCGGTCCAGATTTCCGAAATGACCCCGCCCCGGTTGGCGACGCCGATCACCAGGGTCTTGGCGCCGTTCTCGATGCCGTCGTCCAGGCTCATGTCGGGCAGGCCCAGATCGGCGTTGCAGTCGGTGAACCTGAGTTGCCCGACGC
>JAUVQB010000040.1 GCA_030598385.1 Alphaproteobacteria bacterium
AACCGATCTAGCCGGCCGGCGCCACCCGGTGGTCGGCGGCGACGGGCAGGCTGAGAGCGTTTTTCACTACCCGCACTTCCAATGGCCGGGCGCGGCCGCGCACTTCGATCTCCTGCAGCGGAAACGCGCTTAAGTCGACGTCCGCAATCCGCGCGACAGGGTCGGACACCACCAGCTGAGCGCCGAGATCCTTGGTCATGGCCTCGAGCCGGCTGGCGGTGTTGACGGCATCGCCGATGGCGGTCACCGAGACCGCCCGGCCATAGCCCATCTCGCCGACGATCACCGCGCCCGTGTGGATGCCGATCCCGATCCTGAGCGGCTGTTCCAGATCGTGCTTGAGGGCCGCATTGATCTCCAGCAGGCGCTCGGACATGCGCCGCGCCGCGGAAAGCGCGTCGACGCAGCCGCGCTTGTGATCGGACTCGACGCCGAAGAGGGCCATGACGCCGTCCCCGATGAACTTGTCGACCCGGCCGCCGCTTTCCTCCACCGCCAGTCCCATGGCGGCGAAATATCGGTTGAGGATGAACACCACGTCGAAGGGCAGCTTGTCCTCCGATAGGCTGGTGAAGTCCCTGAGATCGGCGAAAAGGATCGCGATCTCCCGTTCCTCACCCTGCAGATAACCGGGCTTCGGGCCGACCTCCCGCATGGCCGGCGCGGGCGGTAAGAGGGGCGTGACCTCCAGATCGGCGTTCGGCCGGGTCTGGCAAGCCAAGCGGACATTAGGGGAAGCGCCGATCCGTCCGAGCACCCGGCTCTCCGCCTCGCTGGGCGCCGCCAACGCCTCCAGGCCGCCGCCAGCGATCCGGACCCGGCAGGTGGAGCAGCGTCCACGGCCGCCGCAGACCGAGGCGTGGGGAATGCCCGCGCCCCGACTGGCTTCGAGGATGGTGGTGCCCAGCACGACGGAGATCCGTTTCCCGTCGGGATAGGTCAAGTTCACGATGCCGTGGCGGCGCTGCCACCAGGACCGCAGCGGCCGCGCCGCGAGCACCAGGACGAGCGCGGCCGCGAACGCCAAATAGAAGCCGTTCTCGATGGCGTAGATCAGCGCGATGCCCTGCTCATCGGGGAAATTTAGCTGTTGGGTGGCGGCGGCCAGCCACTCCGGGTCCTCGGCCAGGCGCGCGACGTCGCGGCCGGCGACCATGACCCCGGTGAGCGAAACCGTCGGAATTAGCACGGCAAGGCCATAGGCCAGCGGGAGAAGCCGCCGGTAAAGGGGCTTGAGGCGCAGCCAGTAGTGCAGCCCGACGCAAGCGTGCACCCAGACCAGCAGCATCACGGTCGTCTGCTTGGCCAGCGCAACCGGATTGAACACAAAGTAGATCAGCAGCACGAAAATGTAGCTGTCGTTCGTGGCGAGAAGCTCGGCGGCGAGACGGTTGCCCAGGATATGTAGAATCAAAAGGGGCGGGATGGCGAGGCCGACCAGGAGCTGAACCGCCTCCCACGGCGGCATGGCAAGCCGCCGGCGCTCATAGATGGCCCAAAACGCCAAGGCCATGTGGACGAGGAGGGCGCCATAGAAAATGAGCGTGCCCGGCAGGCTCCGCCACAGCCAGAGAAACGCCTGGCGTCCGGCGTCCAGGGCCTCGAGGCCGACCAGGCCCAGGGCGTGGTTCACGTAGTGGGTCACCACGAAGGCCAGGAGGACCAAGCCGCTCCACAGTCGAACTCGGCGAACCATCGTCCCTCCCTCAACAAAGCGCTCAAGACATGCGCCGGTCGCTGCCGATGATAGTTCCCGGGCCCAGCCTTGCAAACGGCCGCCGCCCGGACCATCTTTTCGCGAGATTTGGTCGGACGCTTTACACATCTTCGCGAGGCCGCAGACTTGAGCGAGATCGAAGACCGAGCAGAGCTCCGCCGAGCTAGGCGCAGGCCTGGTGGCCGGCCCAGGCCCAGGCGCGAGTTCGACACCAGCGTGCCCTCGCCCTGCATCACCGTGTGCCAGGTGGACGACGCCACCGGCTGCTGCGTCGGCTGCCACCGCTCGATCGACGAGATCCGCGAATGGCCGATCTTGAGCGCCGACGAAAAGCGTGCCGTGCTGGCGCGCATCGCCGAGCGCAAAGCCGACGCCGGCGCCTGACGTCCACGCGGATCCCGCCCTTGCCGTCTCCTGGAACCTCGAACCGGCCGGCCGCCTCTCACACCGCTCTGCCACCGCTCGGGTTCCTGCTGCTCGCCGGACTGACGCTGTTCTGGGGCGCCAACTGGCCGGCTATGAAGATCGCCTTCACGGAACTGCCGGTTTGGTGGTTCCGCGCCGGCTGCCTCTGGTTCGGTGGCCTCGGTCTGATCGTGATCGCGCGGCTCTCCGGCCTATCGCTCAGGATACCGGCCGTCGAGCGGGGACCGCTTCTCGTGTGCGCGCTGTTCAACGTGGTCGGCTGGCACCTCTCATCGGGTTATGGCATCTCCCTCATGCCGGCCGGGCGGGCGGCCATCATCGCCTTTACCATGCCGGTCTGGGCATCGCTCTTGGGCGGCGTTCTGCTCGACGAGGCGATCACCAAGGCGAAGCTCATCGGCTTGGCGCTGGGCATGGGCGGCCTTGCCGTCCTCATTGGCCCGGATCTGATGGTGTTGGAAACCGCGCCGCTGGGCGCGCTCTTCATGCTCATGGCGGCCATCTCGTGGGCTACCGGGACGGTCCTGCTCAAGCGCTTCCACTGGAGCGTCCCGACCACGGTCCTGGTCGGCTGGCAACTGATCGCCGGAGCCCTGCCGGTGAGCCTGGGGGCCGTGCTGCTGGAGGCGCCGCCGGAGCTGAGCGGCCTGAGCAACCAAACCCTCATCGCGGTGGCCTATATCTTCCTGTTTCCCATGGTGTTCTGCCAATGGGCCTTCTTCAGGACCGTGCGCCTCTTCCCGGCCACCATCGCGGCCATCGGGACCCTGGCCATCCCAGTGGTCGGTGTCTATTCGAGTGCGGTAATCCTGGGCGAGAGCGTCGGATGGCGAGAATTCATCGCCTTGTTGCTGATCTGCAGCGCCTTGGCGAGCGTGCTGTTGCCAGCGGGGCGAAGATCGGCGCCGCCGGCGTGAGGGCGTCGCCTCGGTCTTATCGGGCGCCAGCGGTGGACTTGGCGCCCGTCCTGTTTCAGGCTAGGCCCTGGTGAGGAGCCCAGGCGGGAGGCAGGCATGATCGACGAGACGGCCGACATCGGCCGCATGTTCGGCGCCACGGAGGCGGTCGACACTTTTCTCGGATTTCCCGCGCTGCGCGACGTCGGCACGTTGGACGCCGATATCGGCATCCTCGGCGTGCCCTGCGCCTCGCCCTACACGTCGGTCGGACCTTACTGCGCCGGCGCGCCGGCGGCCATCCGCGCCGGTATTGCCGGCTATGCCACCGCCCGCGAGCACCAGGACTTCGACCTCGGCGGGCCGCTGCTGGGCGACGGCGGCGCCCGGGTCTTGGACTGCGGCGATCTCGGCTACGACGCGGAGGATTCGCCGGGCAACCGCGAGCGCATACGCAAGGCCGTAGCGGGTATGTTGGAGCGCAACGTCCGGCCGGTCGTGATCGGCGGCGACGACTCCATCCCGATCCCGGTGCTCCAGGCTTACGAGAACCACGGCGCCCTCACCGTCGTGCAGATCGATGCGCACATCGACTGGCGCGACGAGGTGCAGGGTGAGCGCTTCGGCTTATCCAGCACCATGCGGCGGGCCTCGGAAATGCCCTGGGTGGAGCACATCATCCAGGTCGGCGCCCGCGCCGTTGGCAGCGCCCGCCCCGACGACTACCAGGATGCGCTCGATTGGGGCGTCCATTTCGTGACGGCGCGCGATCTCCACGGCCACGGCCTGGAACCGGTCCTCGACCTGGTGCCTCCGGGCGCCGAGGTCTTCGTCACGCTCGATTGCGACGGCCTCGACCCCGTCGTCATGCCGGCGGTGATCGGCCCCGCGCCCGGCGGGCTCAGCTACTGGCAAGCGGTGACGCTGTTGCACGGCTTGGCGGCCAAGGCTCGCATTGCCGGTTTCGACATCGTGGAGTTCATGCCCGAACGCGACATTCAAGGCCTGGCGGCGCTCACCGCGGCGCGGCTCGTCTGCAATGCGATCGGCCTCATGGCGCGCCAGGGCTAAGCGTCACCCAGATAGGGAATTGATAAGGATTGGCGGGGCTGTGCGAAGCGCGTCCAGATGTTAGGTTGACTCGGCCTGCGAAGCCTTATCCGGAAACGCGACGACGCAAAGGGTATCCCAGTCATGAAGCGATCCATCCCAGTGAAGATCTTCGCCCTGTTCATGCTGGCTTTCGCGCTCGGTGCCTGCGGCTCGTCGCAAGGCGAGGACGAGCAGCAAGTGCTTATCGACAAAGCCAACGCCTCCGCCAAGCGCTTCGGGGCCGATCCCGACATGTCGTGGTTCCAGGAAAATCTGAACGAGGCGGAGGGCGTCCTGATCATCCCGACTTCGATCAAGGGCGGCTTCATCATCGGCGGCTCCGGGGGCAGCGGCGTGATGCTGGCCCGCAATCCCGTGTATGGATGGAGCTACCCCGCCTTCTACACCATGGGCTCGGTCACCCTGGGACTGCAGATCGGCGGCGAGGTCCAGGAGATCGTGCTCGTCATCATGACCAAAGCGGGCCGCGACGCCATGCTCACCAACGAGTTCAAGCTCGGCGCCGACATCAGCGTGGCCGCCGGGCCGGTGGGCGCCGGGGCCAAGGCCCAGACGGCGGACGTGCTCGCCTACTCGCGCACCAAGGGCGGGCTCTACGGCGGGCTCAATTTAGAAGGCGCGGTGATCGCCACCCGCGAAGACTGGAACCGGGCTTACTACGGCGAAGACGTTCGCGCGGTCGACATTCTGATCACCGGGAATATCAGCAATCCGGCGGCCGATCCCTTGCGGGACACGGTCGCCAAAATTGACCCGCCGTCGGAATAGAGCCGAGTCTCGATAATAATCATCCCCGCAAATTCACACGCCGTCGCGGGGGATGGTCTCGAGCCAACTGCGCGAATAGACCGGCAGGCCGTTCTCGGTCGCGTCCAATTTGGCTTGAACCTGGAAATTCTCGGCGTCGCAGGTCATGAGCTGAGTGGCCTCGACGCGCACCGCCAGTTCGCCGTCGCGGCCGTATTCGTCGACGCTGCTGAGCTCGATCCGCGCCGAGGTCGGATCGTCGGGATGGATCCGGTAGCAGCGCGTGACCTTGCCGCCGAAGGTCCAGCCGTCGCGGTCGATCCGCACCACTCCACCGTCTTCCTCGTGAACGAAGGTGACGAAACCGCTGGCGACGTCTCTCTCCACGCGAAGCACTTGAGGGTCGGGCCGCCGCAGCGGGGTGCGGTCCTGCATCCGGCTCATTTCGGCCGGCGGCAACGGCGCAAGCTCGTCGTCCTCCGGCCGCGGCCGCCGCACCGGCAGCGCCAGGCTGCAAGCGCCCGCGTAAACGGTTAGCGTCACCGGCTCGGGCGACGGCCAGACGATCGGCCAGAGGGCGGTCGACAGGGCCACGCGGATACGGTTGCCGGCGGCAAAAACATGGCCATTGTCGTTCAGCCGCACCTGGACCCGATAGCGCCGACCGGGTTCCAAAGCTTCGATGGCTTCGTGACTGTCGCGGTGGGTGAGATTGAGCACCCCGTAGCTGACCAGCGCCGAGGCGCCGCCGGGCAGGACCTCCGACAAACGCACCGCGACCAGGGCATTGGGCCGGTCCGCCGCCAGATCCAAATCGACCAGCGGCGCGCCGAGGATCGGCAGGTCTTCGCCCAGCGGCTCGGAGTCGAATGAGAGCGACAGCGAGTCGTCGGGGCGCTGGTCGACGGGGCACTCCGCCGCGTCGTCGCCGTTGTGGCCCCACATTATGGTGCAGCACCCCAGGTTTTCGGGGCAGCTAAGCGCGATGGCCCGCTCGGGCGCGGCCTCGGCCTCGAGCCCGGTCGACGACCCGTCGGCGTTGAGCGCGAAACGGCGCGTCTCGATGTCCGGCGAAGGCCAGACGGGTTCGGCCACCCAATGGCCCGCCCGCTCCTCGTAGCGGGCTTTCGGCGCCTCGCTCCCGTGCATCCAGACGCGCAGCATGGGCTCGTCCATGACGCCGTTGTCGACGCCCTTCAGCCAGTGGTCCCACCACTTGAGCGCCTCTTGCAGGAAGCCCGCGTCCGGCCCGGGCAACGCCTGGTGCGGGTACTGATGGCCCCAGGGGCCGACCAGCGCCTTGCGGGGAACCGTGAGGCCGGCCAGCAGCCGCGGCACCGGATTGGTGTAAGGGTCCGCCCAGCCGCCGACGGCGAAGACCGGGCATTGGATGGCCGAGTAGTCCTCGCAGACCGAGCCGTGTTTCCAGAAGGCGTCGCGGCGCTGGTGCTTCAGCCAATCGACGATCCACGGCCGGGCGGCGTCGAGCCGCGCCTGCCAGATATCGCGCCAAGCCTCGCCGGCCAGCTTCGGATCGGGCGGGCGGATGAGGGCCGGAAACATGGTGAAGGCCCAGTCGGGGTTCTCGCTCAAAAGGCAGCCGCCCATGTAGTGGATGTCGTCGGCATAGCGGTCGTCGGTGGAATAGACCGTGATGATGCACCGAAGCGCCGGCGGCCGGCGGGCCGCGACCTGCAGCCCGTTGAAGCCGCCCCAGGACTTGCCCATCATGCCGACGTTACCGTCACACCATGGCTGATCGGCGATCCAGGCGATCACCTCCAGCGCGTCGTCCTGCTCCTGTTTCAGATATTCGTCCAGCAGCAGGCCCTCGGATTCGCCGCTGCCCCGCAGGTCCACTCGGACGGCGGCGTAGCCGTGACCGGCGAAGTAGGGATGCATGGCCTCGTCGCGCGCCGCGGTGCCGTCGCGCTTGCAATAGGGGATGTATTCCAGGATGGCCGGGACGGGGGTCTCGCCGGCATCCTCGGGCAGCCAAGTACGTGTGGCCAGGCGAGTGCCGTCGGAGAGAGGAATCCAGGCGTGCTCGAGCTCGCGAATCTTGCAAGGAAAGTCATCGACCACACGCGCCTTGGGTGACATCACGCCGATGCCGCTGACCATATAACGCCTCCCATTTCGGGCTATTGGTTGAGGGGGGAATGACAACGCACCCTGTGGCGCAGCGCAAGGCAGGGATGGGAAGAGCCATGCGCGCGGACCATGGAGATGTGAAAGGAACCAGCATAGGAATTCTCTTATGCCGGCCATATGGCGGTGCTAGTGTGACCTGCAAAGCTAACGACAAAGAACAGGAGGCAACCATGCCAGACGGCGCCAATCATTTGTGCCGCAGACTCATCGAAGGTCGCATCGGCCGCCGCGACTTCCTGACAGCGGCCACGGCGCTTGGTTTATCGGCCGCAGCGGCGCAATCGCTGTTGGCCGGTACGGCGAGCGCCGCGCCCACCAAGGGTGGACGCTTGCGGTGCGGCCTCGCCGAGGGTGGAACGACGGACTCGCTCGATCCCCAGACTTACACCGACATCTATATGCTCTCGGCCGGTTTCGCGACCCACAACACGCTGACCGAGATCAACCCGGCGGGCGAGTTGGTCGGCGATATCGCGGAGGGCTGGGATGCCTCCGACGATGCCAAGGAATGGACCTTCACGCTGAGGAAAGGCGTCGAGTTTTCCAACGGCAAGACCATGACCGCCCAGGATGTTATCGCCTCGCTGAACCACCATCGCGGCGAGGACTCGAAATCCGCGGCCAAGTCCAACGTTGATCCGATTGCCGATCTGAAGGCCGACGGTGACCATACAGTGGTTTTCGAACTGAGTGCCGGTAACGCCGACTTTCCGTACCTTATGGCCGACTATCATCTCCTGATCATGCCCGAAGTCGACGGCAAGGCCGACTGGCAGAATTACGTCGGCACCGGCGGCTACGTGCTCGATTCCTTCGAGGCGGGCGTGCGCACCCTGCTGAAGCGCAACCCGAACTACTGGAAGGACGGCCGCGCCCATTTCGACGAGCTGGAACTGCTGGTCATCGGCGATGTCAACGCGCGCCAGAATGCGGTCGCGACCGGCGAAGTCGACGTGATCACCCGCTGCGACCTCAAGACCGTGCACCTCCTGGCCCGTCGGCCGGGCGTCAAGGTCGAGGAGGAGACCGGCTTCCTGCACTACACCGCGCCCATGAACACGACGGTGGCGCCGTTCGACAACAACGACGTTCGCCTGGCCCTTAAATACGCCGTCGATCGGGAACAGCTCCTGGAGAAGATCCTGAAAGGGCACGGCACGCTCGGCAACGATCACCCGATCGCGCCGTCGGTCCCGTACCACGCCGACCTGGAGCAACGCGTTTACGATCCGGACAAGGCAAAGTTCCACTTGAAGAAAGCCGGTCTCGACAGCCTGACGGTCGATTTCTCGGCCGCCGATGCGGCCTTCGCCGGCGCGGTCGATGGGGCCGTGTTGATGAGGGAGCATGCGGCACCCGCCGGCATCGACATCAACATCATCCGCGAGCCCAACGACGGCTACTGGTCCAACGTCTGGATGAAGAAGCCTTGGGTTGCCTGCTATTGGGGCGGCCGTCCGACCCAGGACTGGATGTTCTCCCAGGCCTATGCCGAAGGGGCGAATTGGAACGACACCTACTGGAGCCACGAACGGTTCAACAAGCTGCTGCTCGAAGGCCGCGGCGAACTCAACGCGGCCAAGCGCGCTGAGATCTATGGCGAGATGCAGCAGATCCTGCGCGACGAGGGTGGGGTGGTAGTCTGGGCTTTCGCCAACTACGTCTACGCCATGTCCGACAAAGTCCAGCACGGCCCCGACGTTGCGGCGAACTGGGAGCTCGACGGAGGCCGTTATGTCGAGCGCTGGTGGTTTGCGTAACCAGCACGTCGCGTCAAGGCACAACGCCCAGAGCGGAATTGGGTCAAATCCGCTCTAGCTGACGCACGTTTCCAGGGATGATTTCTGCCGGCGCGGTTGGTGGACCGGGCCGTCGAGTTCTCTCTCACC
>JAUVQB010000451.1 GCA_030598385.1 Alphaproteobacteria bacterium
CGTCGTCGCCGATGTAGCGGAACAGCACGTCGCTCGCCCAGCCGAAGGCGGTGAGGTAGGCCCATTCGGACATGTGGCCGTTGTAGTCCACCCACTCCGGCAGCACCGTGCCGCGATAGTCGTCGAGCGGCGCGGTTACCTCGGTTCCCGGCGTCCAACGAGCAAAGTCTTGCGCGCCCAGCCGCTGGGCCTCGTCGCGGGCGACGATCTCGCCGGCGCCCTCGCCGGCGGGCCTGAGCGCCTGCATGATGGCGATCAGGCAGTCGTCGCGGACCCGCTCCAGCTCGCGCACCGAGCGGCCGGCGGCCTGGGCCTCGGTGCCGTCGACCATGCGGTCGATCAGCTCTTGCGTCAGCTCCGGCGCCTCCAGCTTGGTCCACGGCAGCTTCAGCGCCGGGCCGAACTGCTCCAGCATGTGGCGCATGCCGCCGACGCCGCCGGCCAGGTGGAACTGCAGGCAGGTGCCCCAGATGGCCCACCTGAGCCCGGGCCCGTAGGCGATCGCGGCGTCGAGCTCCTCGGTGGTCGCAACGCCCTCGCTCACCAGATGCAGGACCTCGCGCCACAAGGCTTCCTGCAGCCGGTCGGAGAGGTGGCCGGGCACCTCCTTTTTGACCTTGAGCGCGTGCATGCCCATGGCCTCGTAGAAACGGGCGGCGCGGTCGCAGGCCTCGGTCGCGGTCTTTTCGCCGCCGACGATCTCGACCAAAGGCAGCAAATAGACCGGATTGAAGGGATGGCCCACCAGCACCCGTTCGGGATGGCGCCGGCAGCGCGACTGCAGGTCCGACGGCATGTAGCCGGAGGTGCTCGAGGCGATGATCGCCTCGGGCTTTGCGGCCGCGTCGATCTGCGCCAGGAGGTCCTTTTTCAGCTCCTCGCGCTCCGGCGCGTTCTCCTGGACGAAGTCGGCCTGGCTTGAGAGGCCTTCCAGGCTGTCGGCGAACCGCAGCCGGGCGCGGTCGGCGCCGGGATAGAGCCCCAGCTTGCCGAGCGCCGGCCAGGCGTTGTCGACGGCGGCGCGCAGTTTGTCTTCGGCGTCCGGCGCCGGGTCCCAGGCGATCACGTCGAGCCCGTGGGCCAGGAAGCGCGCCGCCCAGCCCGCGCCGATCACGCCGGTGCCGACGATCGCGGCGGTCTTTATGTCGCTCATGGCGCCCTCGCGTGCAGCCTGGGCCTCAACCGCGCTTGTTGAGGTGCAGCTTGTCGCGAACCTCGTCCGGGCCGAGGACCCGCACGCCCATACCCTCCAGGATGGTCACCGCCCGCTCGACAAGCTGGGCGTTGGTGGCGAACACGCCGCGCTCCAGATAGAGGTTGTCCTCGAGGCCGACACGTACGTTGCCGCCGGCGAGCGTCGCCATAGCCACGTACGGCAATTCCATCCGCCCGATCGAGAAAGCGGACCAGATGGCGCCTTGCGGCAACTGGTTCACCATCGACAGCAGGGTCCCCGGGTCGTCCGGCGCGCCATAGGGAATGCCCATGCAAAGCTGGACCATGACCGGATCGTCGAGCAGGCCGTCGCGCAGCATCTCCTTGACGAAGACCAAATGACCGGTGTCGAAGACCTCCAGTTCCGGCCGTACACCCAGTTCGCGTACGCGCTTTGCCTTGGTGCGCAGCATGGAAGGCGTGTTGACCATGACATAGTCGCCGCCGGCGGCGAAGTTCATGGTGCCGCAGTCCAGTGTGCAGATTTCCGGTAGCAACTGCTCGACGTGCGCCAGGCGCTCGAGCGGCGGCGCGATGTCGGTGCCGGCCGGATCGAACGGCAAGGGCTTGTCGCCGCTGCCGAACACCAGGTCGCCGCCCATGCCCGCCGTCAGGTTCAAGACCACGTCGGTATCGGACGAGCGGATGCGGTCGACCACCTGCTTGAAAAGCTC
>JAUVQB010000287.1 GCA_030598385.1 Alphaproteobacteria bacterium
GACCCGCCTGATCGGCGGCCAGCCGGTTCACGTCGAAATGGGTCCGGTCTTCGACGATGTTGAGTGTGATGATGCCGCCGGCACGGGAGAAGTCGGGGATATCGGCCACCGTAAGGACGGCGGCGCCATTCGTCGCGGCCAAGACCTCGGCCAGCCTTTCGTTCTCCGACGCGCCGACGAACAACAGGTGGCACCCGTCGATCATGGTCGTGTCCGTGATCAGCCGAGTGCGCAGATTGCGAGAACCGACGCGCTTGCCGTCGATGGTCGCAAGCGTGTCACGGAAGGGGTCGATCCCGAACACGCAAAGGTGCAGCGGCGCGTCCACGCTTTCGAAAGATTCTGCCGGCCAGCGGGTGAACTTGGCGAAGTTGTAAAGGATCGCGGCCTTGATGAGGTATTCGCGGCTGGGTTGCTCTGACGGGCCGTTGCCATCCGCGCCGGCGGCCTGGCGGGCCGGTTGATCGGCTGCGCCGCTTCCCGTGAGGGCCAGCATGACGACGCCGACGCAGGCCATCAGGCGGCCGATGGCCCGCCACCGACGGGTCTGCAGGCTATGCACGGGCCTCTTGGCCATGGTGCTCAGCCTCCCTCCTGCGGGTCCAGTTGAACGTCGGGACCGAGAAGCAGGCCCACGATGTCCGGGCCGACGGTCTGGACATAGAGCTGGTAGCCGTATTGATCCGCTTGGGAGAGCGTCCAATCCGCTCCGGCCTTCACCGTGTCCTGGGCGTCGCCGAGTACCGTCAACAGCCCGTTTTGGGTCATGTCGAGCACGTCGGCGGCTGACAGCGACAGCGTATTGGCGCCGCTATCGGTCAAGAGGTCGACAGCTTCCAGGCTCGCGAGTGTGCCGCCGAAGCTCGTGAGATCGAGGTCGCCCGCGAGAATTAGGAGCTGGTCGAAGCCGTCGCCGCCGTCGATCAGCAGATCCGTAGCGTCCCAAACCAGCACGTCGTCGTCGGCGCCGCCCATGAGGGTATCGCTGCCGCCGCCGCCGTCCAGATGATCGCTGCCGCCGTCGCCGGTGAGGGTGTCGTTGTCCTGCCCGCCAAAGAGCCGGTCCTGGCCGCCGCCGCCGAACAACACGTCGGCGTGGTCTTCGCCGTAGAGCACGTCGTCGCCGGTGCCGCCGTAGAGGAGATCGGCGTGATTGCCGCCGTGCAAGACGTCGTCGTCGCTGCCGCCGAACAAGCTGTCGTCGTGGTTGCCGCCGATCAGCAGGTCGCCGCCGCTGCCGCCGTGCAGCTCGTCATTGCCGTTGCTGCCATCGAGGGTGTCGTTTCCCGACCCGCCGTATAGCTGCTCGTCGATGTTGCCATTGGCGCCGTTCAGCACCTGGTCGCCCGCCAGGCCCGCGGCGTCCAGGTCGCTGGGTGACACCTGGATGGTGAAGCTCCGCTGGGCCGTCAGAGAGCCGTCGACGGCCTCGACCACGATGGTGTAGCTGGATTGAGACGTGAAGTCGAAAGGGCCGCTTAGAATGGTGACGTTGCCGGTGGTGGCGTCGATTGCGAACTGGCCGCTCGCGTCGGCGGCCAGCGCATAAGACACCTGAGCGCTTGCGCCCAAAGCGGTGACGGTGCCGACCGAGTCGGCCACCGACCAGCTTTCGCCTATGGTGCCGTCGATCAGGTCTATGGCGAACGCCGAGAACCAGGTCTGGATCGGATCGCTCGGTCCGGGGGGAAGGGCGCCAGGGACCGGCTGGTTGCCCAGGCCCGCCTGCACGCCGCCAAAACGCAGGCTAGCGGGGCCGGCGGCGGTGGGGACGCCGGAATCGAAGAAGCCATGACCCGAGGCGAATAGAGAAAACTCATCGTTTTGCGACAACCACTCGACGGTTTCGACCTGCAGCTCCTGGAACAGGCCGGGGCCGTCCTCTGGCGCTGCGTCTTCCTCTTCGCCTTCACCGTCTTCATCGGACTCGTCCGAGGCGGTTTCGCCGTCGCCCGGGTTCTCACCCCCTTCGTCTTCCGCCTCGTCAGCGCCGCTGACGCTTAGCGACAGCAGCCGTTCGAGGCCTAGATCGCTGAAATCGGTCGCGTCCAGGTGCTCCGGCAACGCGGCGAGTTGGTCGGCCGGAAGCAAGGGGAAAACGGCCCCAGCGGCGAGCGGGAGTTGAATAAGCTCGCCCAGGCCAAGCAACGTCAGGTCGTCAATAGCCGGCACCTCGGCGCCTGGCTTTGCCGAAGTGTTGGCGGCAACCCACTGGTTATTTCGGCCTTTAATAGGCATTTGTTCGCCTTTTCATCAATTGTGAAATAATATTCTTCGTTTATGAACAAAACACTGAAGACAAAAACTTGTTTTATATGTCTTTGTATTTGTTTTATTTAAAATTTAGGGTAATTATTCTTACTTCTTTGCCGCCGTGTCGAAGCAGCGGACAGCGCCGCGCCCCGCGGGGACGCCGGAGACTCGCCGAATTCAGGCCAGGGCCTAGGAGAGATCGAGCAGCCGTTCGCAGAGCGCTGTGAGGGCGTCCCCGACCGAACCGAGCCGGACGACACCCGGCAGGTCGGGCGCGTCGCCGAGGGCGAAAACGGGCCGGGCGAACTGGAGCGCGAAGGCCATTTCGGAGGTGGTGCCGTAGCCGCCGCCGACCGCCAGCAGGCAGACCGCCGCGCGGGCTATCACGGCATTGCGGGCGACCCCGAGGCCGGTGGCGAGCGGCAAGGTGACGAAGGGGTTGGCGGCCGCCCAGTCGTCGTCCGGCAGCAGGCCGACGGAAAGGCCGCCGGTCCTCGCCACGCCGCGGCAAACCGCCTCCATCACGCCTTCGCGGCCGCCGCAGAGCACCGTCAGGCCGAGATCGGCCAGGCCGGCACCCAGGGCTTCGGCCATTTCCAGTTCGTCGGTACTGGCCGCGCGTGGGCCCACCACGCCGACCGGCGCCTTGAGCGGCTGGCCGCTGTCGCGCTGCAGCCAGGCGACGGCGGCTTGCGGCGATACGGGCTCCACCGAGGCGGCGGGCGCCTCGGGCCCGGTTTCGGACCAGGCACGTTCGCCCGGCAGGAAACGGCGGCCACGGCCGTCGTAGAGCCTGTTATTGGCTCGGTCGAGCGTGAGGGTCATGGGCCGAGCGACTCTGTTCAGGCGCGGTTGCAGGAAGCTACCTTCTGGCGC
>JAUVQB010000104.1 GCA_030598385.1 Alphaproteobacteria bacterium
AAGAGGCCGACGCGGTCCTGTCGCGCCCGGTCGGCATTCCCAAGACCGGCCTGTTCGGCCTGCTCGATCTGGTCGGCCTCGACCTGCACCCCAAGGTGGACGCCAGCATGGCGGCGCTGTTGGCCGAAGACGACGCCTATCACGGCTGGCGGCGTCCCTGGCCGCTGCTCGAGAAATTGATCGCCGAGGGCTACACGGGCAGGAAGGGCAAGGGCGGCTTCTACCGCCTCGACCGCAGCGGCGGCAAGCGGGTGAAGGAGGCCCTCGACCTTGCCACAGGCGACTATGCCCCCGCCCGCAAGGCCGTGCTGGAAAGCCTGGACTCCGCCAGGCATGGCGGCCTCAAGGCCCTGGTCGAGCACCCGGACCGCGGCGGCCTCTTCGCCTGGACCGTGCTGTCCCACACGCTGGCCTATGTCGCCTCGCTGGTGCCCGAGGTGGCCGACGACATCGTCGCCGTCGATCGCGCCATGACCCAGGGCTACAACTGGAAAGAGGGGCCCTTCGCCCTCATCGACCGGTTGGGCGCGGCCTATTTCGCCGAGCGGCTCGAAGCCGAGGGGCGCGCGGTGCCGCCCCTTCTCAAGGCCGCGGCCGAGGCCGGTGGCTTTTACCGGGTGGAAGACGACCGGCTCGAGTACCTGACCACGGAGGGCGGCTACACCGAAGTGGTGCGACCCGAGGGCGTCTTGTTGCTGGAAGACGTGAAGCGCGGCGGCGAGCCTCTGGCGAAGAACGCCTCGGCCAGCTTGTGGGACCTGGGCGACGGCGTCGTCTGCCTCGAGGTCCACACCAAGATGAACGCCATCGATCCGGCCGTGCTGGAGATGGTTGGCAAAGCCGTTGCCTTGGTGGCGAAGGCCCACAAGGCCCTCGTCGTCTACAACGAGGGCAGTCACTTCTCCGCCGGGGTCAACCTCGGCCTGGCGCTGTTCACCGCCAATGTGGGCGCCTGGGAGCAGGTCGAGGAGATGTCCGAGGCCGGCCAGAAGGCTTTTCTCGCCCTGAAGCGGTCGCCGTTTCCGGTGGTGGCGGCGCCCTCGGGCATGGCGCTGGGCGGCGGCTGCGAGCTGCTGCTCCACGCCGATGCGATCCAGGCCCATGTGGAGAGTTATGTGGGGCTGGTCGAGGCCGGCGTCGGGCTGATTCCGGCCTGGGGCGGCTGTGCCGCCGTCTTGGCGCGCTACGCCGCCGATCCCAAGCGTCCGCGCGGCCCCATGCCGCCGGTCGCCGCCGCCTTCGAGGCCATCGGCATGGCCAAGGTGGCGAAGTCGGCCACCGAGGCCCAGGAAATGGGCTTCTTGCGCGCGGGTGACGGCATCACCTTCAACCGCGACCGCCTGCTGGCCGACGCCAAGGCCAAGGCGCTGGATCTGGTGGAGACCTATCAACCGCCCGAGCCGGCGGAGCTCACCCTGCCGGGCCCCGCGGGCAAGGCCAGCCTCGACTTCGCGCTGCGCGATCTGAAGGCCAGGGGCTTGGTCACCCCCCACGACGAGGTCGTCGCCGACGCCCTGGCAGGCGTGCTGAGCGGCGGCCCGGACGCCGACATGACCGAGCCGCTCAGCGAGGAGGCGGTGCAGGCCTTGGAGCGCAAGGCGCTGATGGGCCTCTTCAAGACCGAGGCTTCGCTCGCCCGCATGCAGCACATGCTGGATACCGGCAAGCCGCTCAGGAATTGACCGGCCGGGGAACTGAGAATCCGAGGAACTGAGCTCGATGGTTACTTACAGCGCACCGCTCGACGACCTGCGTTTCGTCCTGCGCGACCTGCACGACTACGGCGGCCGGGTTGCCGCGCTGCCGGGCTGCGAGGAAGCGACCGTCGATCTGTTGGATGCCGTGCTCGAGGAAGCCGCCAGGTTTTGCGAGAACGAGCTGCTGCCGCTCAACCAGCCGGGCGACGCGGCCGGCTGCAGCCTCGAAAACGGCGTGGTGCGCACGCCGGACGGCTTCAAGGAGGCTTATCGGGCTTTCCGGGAGGGCGGCTGGACCGGCCTCGCCTGCAATCCCGAATACGGCGGCCAGGGGCTGCCCAAGACCCTGCAGTTCCTGGTCAGCGAGATCATCTGCTCGACCAACCTGAGCTTCGGAGTCTATCCGGGCCTGAGCCACGGGGCCTATCATCTGCTGGAGCGCTGCGCCAGCGACGAGCAGAAGGCGACCTTCCTGCCGAACCTCGCCAACGGCACTTGGTCCGGCACCATGTGCCTGACCGAACCCCAATGCGGCACCGATCTGGGCCTGGTCCGCACCAAAGCCGAGCCGGCGGAGGACGGCACTTACAAGATCACCGGCACCAAGATCTTCATTTCGGCGGGCGAGCACGACCTGACGGACAACATCGTCCATCTGGTGCTGGCCAAGCTGCCCGACGCGCCGCCTGGCATCAAAGGAATCTCGTTGTTCATCGTGCCCAAGTTCCTGGTCGATGCCGACGGCGGCCTCGGCGCCCGCAACGGCGTCGTTTGCGGCGGGCTGGAGGACAAGATGGGGATCAAGGCCTCGGCCACCTGCGTGCTCAACTTCGACGCGGCCGAGGGCACTCTGGTGGGCGCGCGCCATTCCGGCCTGCGCGCCATGTTCACCATGATGAACATGGCGCGTCTCACCGTCGGCCTGCAGGGCCTCGGCCTTGCCGAGACGGCCTACCAGTCGGCGGTCGCCTACGCGCGCGAGCGCTTGCAGGGCCGGGCGCTTTCCGGCCCCGCGCACCCGGACAAGCCAGCCGATCCGATCATCGTCCACCCGGGCGTGCGCGGCGATCTGATGACCATGCGCGCGCTGACCGAAGGGGCGCGGGCGCTGGCGTTCTGGGTTGCGCTGGAGCTCGACCGCGCCGAGCGTCATCCGGATCCACTGGAGCGCCAAGCCGCGGACGACCTGGTCGCGCTCCTGACGCCCCTGGTCAAGGCGGCCCTCACCGACATCGGCTTCGACGTGGCGAACCTGGGCGTGCAAATCTTTGGCGGTCACGGCTATATCCGCGACAACGGCATGGAGCAACTCGTGCGCGACGCCCGCATCGCCCAGATCTACGAGGGCACGAATGGCATCCAGGCCCTCGATCTGGTCGGGCGCAAGCTCGTCCAGGATTACGGCCGGCCGCTGCGCCGCTTCTTCCACCCGGTCCGCGAGTTTCTCGAGGCCAACCAAACGAATCCTGAGCTTGCCGAATTCGTTCAGCCTTTGGCCAAGGTCTTCGGCCGCTTGCAGCGCGCCACGCTTTGGCTGGCTCAGAAAGGCCTAAGTGATCCCGAAGAGGCCGGCGCGGCGGCAGGCGACTATCTGCGCCTCTTTTCTCATACCGCCTTTGCCTACCTTTGGGCCCGTACGGCGGAGGTCAGCTTTGCGCGCGCCGATGGGCTGGCGCCCGAGTTTTATGACGCCAAGCTGGCGACGGCGCGATTTTTCATGCAACGGATCCTGCCGCAGTCTTCCGGCCTGTTCGCTGCCATCATGGCCGGCAAAGGCCCGACCATGGCCCTCGACGCGGAGGCTTTCTAGCGGTCGTTTGGTTCCGGAGAAGCTGGCCCGCCGTGGGTTCGATTGATTGACCAGGGCCAAACCTTTATGCTGCCGCACAAATTTAGGACGGTGCCGGACCAGAGTCCGAGCGGCCGCCACATTGAAATGACCCGGGAAGATCACCCGGTCGGGAGGGGGCGCGGAATGTCACAAGGTGAAGATGCAACGGCTGCCGGGGTCCGCAACACGGTCACCATGACCGACAACCGGACCGGCCAAAGCTGGGAAATGCCGGTCATGACCGGCAGCTTGGGCCCGGACGTCGTCGACGTGCGCCGTTTTTATGCGGAAACCGGCATGTTTACCTACGATCCCGGTTTCACCTCTACGAGTGCCTGCGAGTCGAGTATCACCTTCATCGATGGCGACGAAGGTGTACTGCTGCACCGCGGCTATCCGATCGAGCAATTGGCCGAACAAAGCGACTTCATGGAGGTCTGCTACCTGCTGCTCAACGGAGAACTGCCGAGCGCCGAAGAGAAATCGAATTTCGAGAAGGGGATCACCTACCACACCATGCTGCACGAGCAGTTGAGCTATTTTTACCGGGGTTTTCGCCGCGACGCCCATCCCATGGCGATCATGGTGGGGATCGTCGGCGCCCTCTCGGCCTTCTATCACGATTCCACGGATATCTCGGATCCCCAGCAGCGGCTGGTCGCATCCTACCGCTTGATCGCCAAGATGCCGACCATCGCCGCCATGGCCTACAAGTTCTCGGTCGGCCAGCCCTTCGTATATCCGCGCAACGACCTGAAGTATGCCGAGAACTTCCTCTACATGTTGTTCTCGGTCCCGGCGGAGGACTACAAGGTCAGCCCGGTGCTGGCGCGCGCCATGGACCGCATCTTCATTCTGCACGCCGATCACGAACAGAACGCCTCGACCTCCACGGTCCGCATCTCCGGATCGAGCGCCGCCAACCCCTTCGCCTGCATCGCCGCGGGCATCGCCTCGCTCTGGGGCCCAGCCCACGGCGGCGCCAACGAGGCCGTGCTGCGCATGCTGCATGAGATCGGCCACAAGAACCGCATCCCCGAGTTCATCTTGCGTGCCAAGGACAAGGACGACCCCTTCCGCCTGATGGGGTTCGGCCACCGCGTCTACAAGAACTACGATCCGCGCGCCACGGTGCTGCGCAAGTCCTGCCACGAGGTGCTCGACGAGATGGGCGTGGAAGATCCACTGCTCGAGCTGGCCATGGAGCTCGAGCGAATCGCCCTCGAGGACGACTATTTCGTCGATCGCAAGCTGTTCCCCAACGTGGACTTCTATTCCGGCATCATCCTGAGCGCCATGGGCATCCCGACCTCCATGTTCACCGTGCTCTTCTCGCTTGCCCGCACCGTCGGTTGGGTGGCCCAATGGACCGAGATGATCGAGGATCCGAGCCAGAAGATCAGCCGGCCGCGGCAGCTTTACACCGGCCCAAAGAAGCGCGAATACGTTCCGATGGCCGAGCGCGGCTGACGCGTGTCGTGATGGGCGAGGCTGGGCCCGCCGGGTCCCCTGTGCCTTGGCGCGTTGGCTGGAAACGCGTTCAGAGTTGAATGGAGTTTTCCCCGTGAGTGAGAAAGTTAGTTATTTCGAGGTGGCTTCCCATCTCGCCGAGATCGAAGGCGACTACCGCGATATCACCGACAGGGCGAAGCGGATCTCGGCGCTGGTCGAGCGCCTTCAGAAGAAATGGCCCGGACTCACGTTGGAGCAGGCCGTCGCCTACATCCGCCTGTTCAGCTCGACGGACTGAGTGTTTCGAAACCCAGCGGCCGCTCCTGGCCGGTTGACACGAATCTGACGGACCCCTTAAGAGCCTTGACCGTGCTGGACGCGAAGAATCCTTCCTGGCGAAATGGCCCGGCGCAGATGAGGTCACGTGAGCCTCGCGTCGGGCCGCATCGTTTCGCCACAGGGTTTCTGGGGCCTGCCTTAGGTCGATCGCCGTTCAGCCGCAAATTCCGGGCATAAAAAGAGAAACGCCAAGTGCTTGGACGCGAATCCTTGCTCCTGGCGTCTCCCGGACCGTTAAGCCCGAAGGCCGCTCGATCCACGGATATCCTAGCGACCGGCCAAGCTTCACGGCAAGCCCAGAGCGTTGCCCGAGGGCAAGATTTCGGTGGATAAAACTTTCACTTGTCCCCACACCTTACCTGCTTATCCACAGGTTGGGTGGGTAGAAGCGGGGCCCGAGGGCATCGCAAAGAAACGCCTCCCACGCCGGGCGCGGGTCAGGCCGCCTTCAGGATATCTCTCAGCACGTAATGCAGGATCCCGCCGTTGTTGAAGTAGGCAAGTTCGTCGGCGGTGTCGATTCGGCAAAAAAGCTTAGCCTCGCTCACACTGCCGTCGGTGCGGGTGATACGGCAAACGAGCTCGTCGCGCGGCGTC
>JAUVQB010000052.1 GCA_030598385.1 Alphaproteobacteria bacterium
ATCAGGGCAGCGGCTTCTCGGCCGACGCCATCCAGGTGACCCGCGAGGGCCTGCCGGTGCTGGACGGCCTGGAAACTTTTCTAAAGGGCGTGAAGCACCTTTTCGATTACCGCGATTTCGAGGCGCGTGACGCCGAGGCCCCACCGCCGGTGGAGCAGGACACGGTGAGGCGGTGGCGCGAGCGTTTGGCGGCGGATGCAGCGCTCGGCGAAGCGGAGGCCCTGAAGCTGTTGAGCGACTTCGGCGTGCCCGCCATCGCTTGCCAGGAGGCCACGAGCCTTGAGGAGGCTCATGCGGCAGCGAAGACCCTCGGCTATCCGATCGCCCTCAAGACCGCGGCGCCGGGCATCGCCCACAAGACGGAGCGGGGCGGCGTGCATCTCGGCCTGAGCGACAAGAATGCCCTCGCGCAGGCCTACCGGGACCTGGCCGAGCGCCTTGGACCCAAGGTGCTGGTGGCCGAGATGGCGGGCGGCGCCGCCGTCGAGATGATCCTGGGCCTCGTGCGCGACCCGGCCTTCGGCCCGGTCGTCGTCATCGGCAGCGGCGGCATTCATGCCGAGGTGCTGGAAGACGTGGTCTTCGCCCTACCGCCGTTCGGCGCGGCGACCGCGCGGCGGCTGATCGACCGACTCAGCCTCCGGCCGCTGCTGGACGGCCCGCGCGGCGCGCCGCCGGCCGACGTCGCCGCCATTTGCCAGGCGGCGGCGAGTTTTTCGGCGCTGGCCGCCTGTCTCGGCGACCGGCTCGAGAGCGTCGACGTCAATCCAGTCCTGGTGCGCCCGGACGGCTGTGTTGCGGTCGACGCCAACGTGAAACCGGCTGCGGGACCTTGCGCCCAAGGCGCGAGCCAAGCAGCATGAGCAACGGCCTAGGTACGGTGTAAGTTAGAAAACGGCTTGTCATTGGAGGAAGCGGCATGACCCTGCAGAATTATCCCCCGACCAAGGAACTTCAGGAAAAGGACAACCACTTCCTTCATCCCTGGGAGCTGATGAGCCTGGTGGGCCACAACGAGCGCACCATCATCGAGCGCGCCGAGGGCGTCTACGTCTACGACACCGATGGCAACCGCCTGCTCGATGCGCCCGCCGGCATGTGGTGCCAGCAGATCGGCCACGGCCGCGAGGAAATGGCCGACGCCATCCACGAGCAGGTCATGCGCATGACCTATGCCTCGCCCTGGGGCCTGGGCACGGCGCCTGCGGCAATCCTGGCCGAGAAACTGGGAGAGTTGTCGCCCGGCGACCTGAACCAGGTCTTCTTCAGCACCGGCGGCTCGGAAGCGGTGGATTCGGCGCTGCGCTTCGTCATGTTCTACTTCAACAACATCGGCCAACCCGACAAGAAGCACATCATCTCGCGTCAAAAAGCCTATCACGGCTGCACCTACCTGGGCTCCTCCGTCTCGGGCAAGGAACGCGACAAGAGCTGGTTCGACTTCGAGACCGGATTCATTCACCACATCTCCGACCCCAACCCCTACCGCCGCCCGGACGGGATGAGCGTGGAGGAGTTCGGCGACTTCCTGGTCGAGGAGCTGGAAAACAAGATCAAGGAACTGGGGCCCGACAAGGTGGCGGCGTTCATCGCCGAGCCAATCCTCGGCGCCGGCGGCGTCAGCGTGCCGCCGGAGGGCTATCACCGCCGCACCTGGGAGGTCTGCAAATCCTACGACGTGCTCTACATCTCGGACGAGGTGGTGACGGCCTTCGGGCGTCTCGGCCATTGGTTCGCCTCCAAGGACGTGTTCGACATCGAGCCCGACATCATCACCGTGGCCAAGGGCATCACCTCCGGCTATCTTCCGATGGGCGCGACCTTGATCTCCGACCGCTTGATGAGCCGGATCAGCGGCGGCGAGGAGAACGACTCCGTCTTCTCCTGCGGCTACACCTATTCCGGTCACCCGGTGGTCTCAGCCGCCGCGCTCAAGAACATCGAGATCATGGAGCGCGAGAACCTGCTGGCGCACGTCCGCGAGGTCGGCCCTTACATGCAGGAGAAGCTGCAGGAGCTAAACGACATCGCCATCGTCGGCAACGTGCGCGGCAAGGGGCTGATGGGCTGCGTCGAGTGCGTCATCGGCAAGGACAACCGCGACCCCCTGACCATGGACTACGAGATCGGCAACCGCATCGACGCCCACTGCCAGGCGCTCGGCCTCCTGGTCCGGCCGCTCGTCAACATGTGCGTCATGTCGCCGCCGCTCATCATCACCAAGGCGCAGATCGACGAAATGGTCGGCATCCTGCGCCAGGGTATCGAGAAGGCGATGGACGACGTGGCGCGCGAGGGCCTGTGGAGCGGTCCCGCGCAAATCATGGGCGGCCCCAGCGTGGCATGAGCGAGAACCCCGCGGACCCGGGCACGGTACGCTCGGAGCGCGACGGGCCGGTCGCTGCCCTCATCCTCGACCGCCCGGAAAAGCTGAACGCCATCACGCCGGCCATGACCGCGGCCCTCAATAGTGCGCTCGACGCGGCCGAGGCCGACGAGGGCGTCCGTGCGATCGTCGTCGCGGGCGCGGGGCGCGCCTTTTCCGCCGGCTTCGACCTCGAGGCGGGCGAGTGGGACAGCCTCGACAAGATCCGCCGCGAGATGCAGGCCGACTTCGATCTCATCCTGCGCTTCTGGACCAGCCCCAAGCCGACCATCGCGGCGATCCACGGCCACTGCCTCGGAGGCGCGCTGGAGCTGGCGCTCGCTTGCGACCTGACGGTGGCCTCGGAGGACTGCCGCCTGGGCGAGCCGGAGGTGAAGTTCGGCAGCGGCATCGTCGCCATGCTGCTGCCCTGGATCACCGGGCCCAAGCAGGCAAAGGAGCTCTTGCTGACCGGCGACCAGCGGGTCAGCGCGCGCCGCGCCTACGACATGGGGCTGGTCAATCGCGTCGTGCCGACGGGCGAAGAGCGCACCGCGGCGATCGCGCTGGCCCGTGAAATCGCCAGGAACGACACGGCGGCCGTGCGCCTCACCAAGCTTGCCGTCAACCGCAGCTATGAGGTCATGGGCCTGCGCCGGGCGCTCGACCAGGCCTTCGAGCTGGGCGTCGAGGCGGAGGCCAGCGAGACTCCCGAATCCAAGGCCTTCAACGAGATCCTGGCAAAAGACGGCGCCAAGGCGGCGCTCGCCTGGCGGGCCCGGCAGGCGTGACGGCCAGCAGGCGTGACGGCAATGCGCCGCTCGCCTCGCCTTCAAAGGAACTGACGATATGCTGAAAATCACCCAGGTCGACCACCTCGGCATCCGCATCAGCGACATCGCGCGATCGCGCGCATTCTACCAGCAGCTCGGCTTCGCGGTAGTGCGCGACGCCGGCTACGAAGACGGCCATCCGGTCATCCTCGTGCACCCCAGCGGCGTGGTCGTGAACCTGCTCGGCCCGAGCACCGCCGAGGAAGGCACCAATATGCTGATGGACGTGACCGACAAGTATTCCGGCTACACCCACGCGGCGCTCCGGGTCGAATCGATCGACGAAACCGTTGCCGCGCTTGGAGAGATGGGCATCGCCATCACCGGCGGCCCGGCGCGCTTCAGCGACGACATGGTCTCCCTTTTCATCCGCGACCCGGACCGCAACGTCATCGAGCTGACCGAACACGGCGGCCGCGACCTGGAGCCGGGCAACGAGGACCAGGGGGAACGGGCGTCCTACCGCGATCACCCGTGAGTAAGCTCAACACGCGGTATGAAAGAGCCCGCCGACAAGCGCGATCTTCGCGAGCGCCGCCGGGATACGCCTCGGCGCCCTTGAAAACGCTTTTCGAACCACCCTTGGAGTCAGTGGGCCGTCCACTTCGATCCGTCCCCAATCAAGCTTGGCGATACGCGGCGTCCGTGGCGTGGGTGGCGGGGTGTCCGAAGACCTGTCCATGAACATCCCTCCCGCGCCAAGTCTAGGCTCGCGCGCGGATCATGCTAGCGACGGGAACCGAAGGGTTGGCGGGAACGCGCGTTCCGGCGCGGCCGGATCGCGTCCGACGGCGCACTCGTGCGAGGATTAAGCGTCTGGGCGATGCGGCCGGCGATAAGGCTTGCCACCACCGCCAGTGCGAACTGATCAACCATGGCTTTCGCTCTCCTTTCTCTCGTCTTGGTCCTGGCGGCCTTCGCCCTGATGTTGGGCTATACGATCCGCACCGGGATCTCGCCGGTGCCGACCACGCCCAGGGTGGCCGATGAAATCTTCGCCGCGTGCCCGCCCGAGAGCCTGATCCCGCCGGAAGCCGGCAACGTCGTTTACGAGCTGGGCTCGGGCTGGGGAAACCTCGCCATGGCGTTGGCGAAACGCTTCCCGGAACGTGCGGTCGTCGGTTACGAGCTGTCGCCCCTGCCCTGGTTGGTCTCGCGGCTGCTGTTGCGCCTTCGGCCACGTCCGAACCTGGCATTGCACCGGGCGGATTTCATGGCGGCCGATCTCAGCGATGCCGCCCTCGTCGTCTGCTATCTCTATCCGGGCGCCATGCGCCGGTTGCGGGAGAAGCTGGAACGGGAGCTGCCGGCCGGCGCCCTGGTTGTCAGCAACGCCTTCCTGGTGCCCGGCTGGCAGCCCAATTCAGTGCGGCACGCGGCGGATCAGTACGAAACGGCGGTCTACCTCTACCGCATGCCCCCGGAGCCGGAGTCCGAGCTGACGGTGGCGCCGTAACCTCGACCTCTAGTTGGGGCCGTCTTGGGCGAGGTCCCGGTTGCGCCGGGCGATGGTGCCGGCCGGCGGGGGCCGATACAGCTTGCCCACGGGCAATTGGGTGCGGATCCAGTCCTGGAACCCCTTCACCACGATCTCCTTGTCGGACAGCAGGCCGACATCGTAGGCGCTCGAGCCGAGGCCGCCCTGCACCGAAAGGGTGAGCGCGTTGTCCTCGTCCTGGACCCGCCGGTTGATGCGGCTGCCGAGGTAGCGCGCCGCGCGGGTCTCGCGCCGTTCGTCGGGCAGCGCATAGGTGCGCCCGCGTAGGAGGCACTCGCCCGGCGCCAGCGGCACCAACTGGAAGAAGTCCATCTTGTCGGCGTAGACGTCGAAGCTGATGTTGGGGAACAGGGTGACGTAGGTCCAACGCCGGCGCAGCTCCTCCGGCAAGTGTTCGAGGTTCGGCAGGAGCTTCTGGTAATGGCGGACGCTCCAGGTGCGCTGGGGATTCTCCTTCATGCGGTGGCTGAGGCGCGACGCGCCGCTCGGCGCAACCTCGCGGTCGTAATCGCGCTCCATCAGGGCCGCGAGGCCGGGATGGCCGGTGATGAAGTGATAGTCCTCCAGATAGTTGTCCATCGCGTTCTTCCAGTCGACCGCAATGGGCTCGTTCCACCTCTTCTCGATGGGCACCATGTCCTCGAAGCGGTAGTGGGAGAGCTCTTCCGTATAGGGCGCCAGGCGCTCGGCGACACTCGGCCCGTCGCCGGCGAAACGGATGAAGACGAAGCCCAGGTAGATCTCCAGGTCGAGCGTCTTGAGGCCATAAGCGCTCTGGTCGAGGCCTTGAAAGGTTTCAGCCGCGGGTATGCCCTTCAGGCGGCCGTCGAGTTCGTAGGTCCAGCCATGGTAGGGGCAGGTGATCGCGCGCTTGCAGGTACCCTGCCCGCCCGTGACCACGGCATGGGCGCGGTGGCGGCAGACGTTGTGGAAGGCGCGCAGCTCGCCGTCCTTGCCGCGAATCACGAAGGCGCGTTCGCCCAACATCTCGAAGGTCATGTAGTCGCCAACTTCCGGCACGTCGTTCACATGGCCGACGATCTGCCATGACGGCAGGAAGATCCGCTCGCGCTCGAGGGCGAAGAATTCCGCGTTGTTATAGGTCCAGGCGGGCAGCGTGACAGGGGGCTGTTCAGGAGCGAGCGGGTCCGTCTCGTCCATGCTTCGCACGCTTTCCCGCGCCGGCATCGCGAAGCGCGCCGGACAGACGCTCGCCAGGTAGCTCAGGCAGAGGTCGCGGGCCGCCGCCCGGTCGAAAGCCTCGCCCTCGAACAGAATCTCCTGCCACTGGCTTTCCAGCAGGCCGACGAGCCCCCAGGCCAGCGCCTTCGACTTTGCCGCGCTATTCGCGTCCAGCTCGCCGAACATTCGGCGGAACAGCGAGGACACGAGCTGGAAGTAGCGCCGGTCGAGCTCGCCACAGACCGCGAGATAATCGGCGCGGGCGCGGGATTCGGCGATGAAGGCGTACCAGACCGGTACCTTCACCGGGTCGGCCACTTCCGGATCCAGCATCACGTCGATCAGGGCAAGGATCCCGGCGCCCGCATCCTCCCGCCCGGTCTCGGCCACCGACGCGATCGCCGCATCGAAGTCCTCGCCGAGCTGCCGCAGCGTCGCCAGCAGCAGAGCTTCCTTGCTGTTGAAATGGAAGTTGACCGAGGCGGCCGTCAGCCCGGCGCCGGCCGCAACCTTGGCCAGCGTCACGTTGGACAGCCCGTGCTCGGAAATCGCCGCCACGGCGGCGGCGATGAGCTGGCCGCGCCGCGCCGCCCCGGCATGCTGGGCCGCCCCCTGAACCGCCGCCTGAGCCGCTTGGGCCTTCTCAAGCTGCATGGAACTTTCCTCCTAACACTTCAAGCCACTTTCGGCTGTGTTGTTAAATGACTATTTAAGCGCATACTAAATGGTCATTTAATTCCTGTCAAGTATATATTTCAGTAGCTTAGGATAGAGCAGAGGGCGGGATTTGCAGCCCACTTAAAAATAAAAATGGCTATTCAGACGCCGGCCGCAAGCACCCTAGGCTGGACGGCTCACCCGGACGAAAAGCGGCGGCCGCGTTGATCGATGCCGCTGAATTGCCGACCCTATTTGTTGACGAATAACGTCCCCCGTGCCGGCGCGGAGTATTGCGCTCCGGCGGCCCGTCCCGCGTGGGGGTTGGCGGCCGCACAAAGCCTGCTCTGCCGACTCCTGGGCAGTGCTTCGGCGGATCAAGCCGGGAACGAACCGCGGCGGAATTTGGGCGCCAAGACGGCCAGAATTATCCCTTGATCACAATCGCTTGTGCTGTGACCGTCGTCATAGCTAGAGGTGCATCGGGATGCGTATCTATGGGTGACAAGCAAACCCAAGGAGGCGACAGACCGGATCGCGACCGCTCCCCGAGGCACCGCCCAAAGGGCCGCCTTGAGCATCGACAGAACTAGAAATCTTAAACTCTTGTTAACCTTGTTTATTCACACTTGATCCTGGTTTGTCCCAGCGCGCACGAGAGGCTGCCATGTCCGCACAGACCGCCGAAGTCTTCGACATCTTCACGGAGCTCTATGAGCGCGACAAGCAGGAGGAGATGAGCCTGCAGGACTATCTCCTCGCGTGCCGGGAAGATGCGACAATGTACGCGACGGCGGCCGAGCGCTTGATCTCCGCGATCGGCGAGGCGAACCTGATCGACACAGCCAAGGACGAGCGCCTTGGCCGCATCTTCCTGAACCGCACCATCAAGGTCTATCCCGCCTTCCACGATTTCTTCGGCATGGAAGACACCATCGAGCGCATCGTCGGGTATTTCCGCTATGCGGCGCAGGGCCTCGAAGAGCGTAAGCAGATCCTCTATCTGCTGGGCCCGGTCGGCGGCGGCAAGTCGTCCCTCGCCGAGCGGCTCAAGCTGCTCATGCAAAACGAGCCAATCTTCGTGCTGAAAGCCGGTAACGACCTGAGCCCGGTTTTCGAATCGCCCCTCGGCCTGTTCGATCCGGATCGCATGGCGGATCTGCTGGAGGACAAGTACGGCGTGGCGCGGCGGCGCCTCACGGGCCTCATCTCGCCCTG
>JAUVQB010000182.1 GCA_030598385.1 Alphaproteobacteria bacterium
CCGGGGCCGAGGCCGAACCGGGCGAGGAGCGGCTGCTCGAGATCACGCGCTGGAGCCAGGCCCTCTGGCCGGACTTCGCGCGAGAGCTGGAAGCGGCCTCGGGCCGGGGCATCGGCTATCGGGACGAGGGCACCCTGGTGGTGGCGCCCACCCGCGACGATGCCGCCCGCTTGCGCGCGACCTACGACTACCAGACCGGCCTCGGGCTCGACCTCGACTGGCTCAGCCCGGCCGAGGCGCGTCGGCGCGAGCCCTTCCTCGGCGCGAACCTGGCGGCGGCGGTGTTCTCTGCCGCCGATCATCAGGTCGACAACCGGCGCTTGGCCGAGGCCCTGCGCGTCGCTTTTCTGGCCGCGGGCGGAGGCCTCCACGAGCACACGGCGGTGACGGGGATCGAGACCGCGGCCGGTGGCGTGACGGGGCTCCAGGTGGGCGCAGACCGGGTCGCGGCCGATGCGGTGGTGCTGGCTGCCGGCGCTTGGTCCGCCGAACTGCCCGGCTTGCCGGAGGCCGCCCGTCCGCCGGTGCGGCCGGTGAAGGGCCAGGCCCTCGCCCTCGCCATGGATCCGGAAGCGCCGCTCCTCTCCCATGTGCTGTGGGCGCCCGGCATTTATTTGGTGCCCCGCGCGGAGGGCAGCCTCATCGTCGGCGCGACGGTCGAGGAGAAGGGCTTCGACGAGCGGCTGACCGCGGGCGGGATCTTCGCCCTGCTGGAGGCCGCCTGGCGGGCGGTTCCGGCGATCGAGGAACTGGCGATCGAGGAGATGTGGGCCGGGTTCCGGCCAACCAGCCGCGACGATGCGCCGATCCTGGGCCCGACCCCGGTCGACGGCCTGTTGCTTGCGACCGGTCACCACCGCAACGGCATCCTGCTGGCCCCGGCGACGGCGGAGGCCGTGAGCCGCGCCATCCTCACGGGCGACTTGCCGTCGGCGGCCCGGCCATTCACCATCGCGCGGTTCGCGGACGACCCGGCGCGAGAGGCGCCGGGCGCCGCCCAGGCCGCGGGAGCTCACTGATGGTCGCGACCGTCCGGATCAATGGCGAGGACCGCCGGCTCGAGGTCGGAACCTTGATCGAGCTGTTGCGCGCCGAGGGGGTCGACCCCAAACGCCGCGGCGTGGCGGTTGCGCTGAACGGTACCGTGGTTCGGCGTGGCGACTGGCCGGCGGCGGCCCTGTCGCCGGGGGACGAAGTGGAAATCGTGAAACCCTTTGCCGGCGGCTGACACGATTGGGAAGCGAAACGCATGACTGACAAACCTCAAGACGGCGATCGTCTGGTCATCGCCGGGCGCAGCTTCGCCTCCCGGCTGATCGTCGGCACCGCGCGGTTCTCCAGCCGCCAGGTCATGCTCGACGCGCTGGCGGCCAGCGGGACGGAGATGGTGACCGCCTCGATCCGGCGCATCTCTTTGGAGGGCTATAGCGAAAGCCTGGTCGACCTCCTGGGCGGGCGCTATCAACTGCTGCCCAACACGGCGGGCTGCGCGACGGTGAAGGACGCCGTCCTGACCGCCCAACTGGCTCGGGAGTCGCTCGAGACCGATTGGGTGAAGCTGGAATTGATCGGCGACCGGGAGACCCTCTATCCGGATGTTGCGGAGCTCATTCAGGCGGCCGAGCAGCTTGTCGGCGACGGCTTTACCGTGCTGCCTTACTGCACCGACGATCCGGTGGTCTGCCGCCGGCTCGCCGACGTGGGCTGCGCCGCGGTGATGCCCTTAGGGTCGCCGATCGGCTCCGGCATGGGGCTCTGCAATCCCTATAACCTCGAACTGCTCTGCGACCGCAGCCCGGTGCCCGTAATCCTCGACGCCGGCATCGGCACGGCATCGGACGCGGCCCTGGCGATGGAACTCGGCTGCGGCGCAGTCATGGTGACCACGGCGATCGCCCCGGCCAACGACCCTGTGAACATGGCCAGGGCCATGGGCGAAGCGGCCGCGGCGGGTCGGCGGGCGCGCCTGGCCGGGCGGATTCCGCGCCGCTCCTACGGCGAGCCGTCGAGCCCGCAGCTAGGGTTGATCGGGTCCGGGTCTTGAACCTGCCCGACCCGCCGGTCCTGGTGATCACCGACCGTCATCAATCGCGCCTGCCTTTGCCGGCGCTGGCGGCCGCCGTTTTCGAGGGCGGCGGCCGCTGGCTGCTGCTGCGCGACAAAGACCTCGCACAGGTGGAGCGCATAACCCTTGGCCGTCATCTGGTTGAGCTCGCGGTCCCGTATGGCGCGGCGGTTCTCATGAGCGGCGATGTGGCGGCGGCCATCGAAGCCGGAGCGGCGGGCGTCCATCTGCCGCGCGACGGGGACCCGGGCGCGGCGCGCGCCGGGCTGGGAGCGGCGGCCTTGATCGGGTTTTCGGCCCACGATCTCGACGAGGTCGAAAGGGCCGCGGCGGCCGGTGCCGACTATGCGACCCTCTCGCCGATCTTCGCCAGCCCCAGCAAGCCCGGCTATGGCCCGGCGCTCGGTCCGGAGGCTCTGGCCGAGGCCGCGGCGGCCGCCGACCTGCCGCTCCTGGCGCTCGGCGGCGTCACGGCCCAGCGGGCCCGCGACTCCCTGGCAGCCGGGGCGGCGGGAGTCGCGGTGCTGGGCGAAGTCCTGGGCGCGGAGGATCCCGCGACCGCAGTCAGGGCTATTGTGGCAGCTTGTCGTAATTATGTAAGATAAAGGCTTGATTTCTACGGCCTAAATTATTATTTGCCGCACTGCAACATAATGCCGCTTGGGCGGCTTATATGTTTTGAATTGGATTGGTTCTCGATGCTTCACCTGGACGAATTGGAAGCGCAGTCGGTTTACATCTTGCGCGAGGCCTACAGCCAGATCGACCCGCTGGCCATGTTGTGGTCGCTCGGCAAGGACTCAAACGTAATGGTTTGGCTGGCGAAGAAGGCGTTTTGCGGCCATGTGCCGTTTCCCGTGGTCCACGTGGACACCGGCAAGAAGTTCAAGGAGATGTACGAGTTCCGCGAGCGCTTCGCGACGGAGTGGAACTTGCAGCTCATCACCGGCGACTGCCCGCCGGTGGAAGAGGTCGATGCGACCCTGCCGCCAGCCGCCCGTTCGGCCGCGCGCAAGACGCTCGGCCTCAAGGCGCTGCTGAATGAGCACGGCTTCAAGGGCGTGATCGCCGGCATTCGCCGCGACGAGCAGGCGACCCGCGCCAAGGAGCGGGTGTTCAGCCCGCGCGACGAGTCCGGCACCTGGGATTTCCGCGACCAGCCGCCGGAATTCTGGGACCAGTACAAGACCGACTTCCCGCCCGGCGCGCACATCCGCATCCATCCGTTGCTGCATTGGACCGAGATCGATATCTGGCGCTACATCGAGCGCGAGAACATTCCCGTCGTGCCGCTTTACTTCGCCCAGGACGGCAAGCGCTATCGCTCGCTGGGCGACCAGGACATCACTTCTCCGATCGATTCCCAAGCGGCCACGCTGCAAGAGATCATCGAAGAGCTGGCGACGACCACGACCTCGGAGCGGGCCGGGCGCGCCATGGATCACGAGCGCGAGGACGCCTTCGAGCGCCTGCGCGCCAGCGGCTATATGTGAGCGTCCGTCACCGAACGAGCGCTATCCCCATATGCCATCCCCAACCGATTGAGCTGAGCATGAGTCCAAGATTGCCCCTGGGATCGGAGCGCGAGGCGCTCAAGATCGTCATCGTCGGCCACGTCGATCACGGCAAGTCGACGCTGATCGGCCGCCTGCTGTACGAAACCGGCTCGCTTCCGCCGGGGAAGGTGGAGGAGCTGAAAGCCGCCTCGGCGCGCCGGCGCATGGCGATCGAGTGGTCCTTCGTGCTCGACGCCTTTCAGGCGGAGCGCGACCAGGCGGTCACCATCGATACCACCCAGATCTGGTTCAAGACGGCGGCGCGCGACTACGTCATCATCGACGCGCCGGGCCACCGCGAATTCCTGAAGAACATGGTGAGTGGCGCGGCGGCGGCCGATGCCGCGGTCCTGGTGGTCGACGCGGCCGAAGGCGTGCGCGAGCAGACCCGGCGGCACGGCTATCTGCTCCACCTTCTGGGCGTGCGCCAAGTGGCGGTCGCGGTCAGCAAGATGGACCTGGTCGATTACGACGAGGCGCGCTTCGCCGAGGTGTCGCGCGAAATTAGCCACTACCTCGGCGAGATCGGCGTGGTGCCGACCTTCATCGTGCCGATCTCCGGCCGCGATGGCGACAACGTCGCGGTGAACAAGGCCGCCGCCGGGCAAGAC
>JAUVQB010000278.1 GCA_030598385.1 Alphaproteobacteria bacterium
ATCCGCCACATGGCGCCGCGCGGTTCGCCCTGGCTGCCGGTGCACAGCAGCAGCACTTCGCCACGCGGCAGGTAGCCCATGTCCTGCACGTCGATCAGCGGCGGCAGATCGGTCAGGAAGCCGGATTCCGCCGCCACCCGGTTGATGCGGTGTAGGGATCGGCCGACCAGCGCCACCCTCCGGCCATGGGCCGCCGCCGCTCGGCGGATAGACTCCAGGCGCGCCACGTTGGTGGCGAAGCAGGTCACGGCGACCCGGTTCTCCAGCTCTCCGATCAGACGCTCGAGGTTCGCCTGCACCGTTCCTTCGGAACCGGCAACGCCGGGCACCAGGGAATTGGTCGAATCGCAAACCATGGCCAACACGCCTTCATCGGCCAGCGCCCGAAGCGCCGTTTCGTCGTAGGTCTCGCCCACCACGGGGTCGGAATCGAGCTTCCAATCGCCTGTGTGCAACACCGTCCCGGCGGCGGTGCGGATGACCAGCGCGTTCGGCTCCGGTATGGAATGGGTGAGCGTGATCAGTTGGATCTTGAAGGGCCCGACTTCGAAGCTGCCGGAGAGCGGCACCTCGATGATCTCGGCCTCTTCCTCCCAGCCGAACTCGGCCAGCTTGCCGCGCACCAGCTTGGCGGTGAACTTGGTGGCATAGATCGGGCATCGCAGCCGCGGCCAGAGGTAGGGCACCGCGCCGATATGATCCTCGTGGGCATGGGTCAGGATCAGGCCCACCAGCCGGTCGCTGCGCCCGACGATGAAATTCGGATCGGCCATGAGGATGTCGTAGCCGGGCGCGCCGGCGTCGGAAAAGGTGATGCCGAGGTCCACCATCAGCCACTGGCCGTCGTGGCCATAGAGGTTGAGGTTCATGCCGATCTCGCCGGTACCCCCGAGCGGCAGGAAGTAGAGCTCGTCGGCGCCGGGCTCGCCGGCATCATCGGCCGGGCCGCCGGTCATGCGGGGGGCCCGGCAATGGCCGTGCGATTGGCCCTATGAATGAGCGCCAGGCCGCGCAAGGTCAGGTCCGGGTCGACCTCATCGATGGCGTCGCAGGCGTCGGCGTAGATCGGCGCCAACCCGCCGGTCGCCACGACCCGCATGGCGCCGCCGTACTCCGCCTTGATGCGCCCCACCAGGCCCTCGATCAGGCCGACATAGCCCCAATAGATGCCCGACTTCATGGCCGGCACCGTGTCCTTTCCGATAACCCTTTCCGGCCGTTCGACGGGAACCCGCGGCAGCAGCGCCGCGGCGCGGTACAGCGCCTCGACCGAGTGCTGCACGGCCGGCGCGATAACGCCGCCCTCGTAGGCCCCGTCGGCGCCGACCACGTCGAAGGTGGTGGCCGTTCCGAAATCGATCACGATGAGCGGGCCGCCGAAGGCCTGGTGGGCGGCGACCGCATTGACCAAGCGGTCGGCGCCGACATTGGCCGCGCTGGCGGTCCTCACCTCGATCCCCAGATCGACCCCCGGCGCGCCGACGATCATCGGCTCGGCCTTGAAATACCGCCGGCACAAGGTCTCCAGCGCATAGCCGGCGGCGGGCACCACGTTGGCGAGTATGGCTCCGTCGACCTGGGCCGGGGTGAGGTCCTCGAGCGCCATCAGTTGCGTCAGCCAGACCGCGTATTCGTCGGCGGTGCGCCGGGTGTCGCTCGACGCGCGCCACTGGCCCCGCTGCTTTTTGCCCTCGTAAATGGCGAAGACCACGTTGGTGTTGCCGGAATCGATCGCGAGCAGCATAGCGCCGGTCCCGTTCAGCCGATCCGGTAGACGTCGCCCGCGGCGATGCTGCGGGTACCGCCGTCCGGCAACTCCAGGATAAGCGTCCCGTTGTCGTCCAAATCCTTGAAGCGCCCTTCCAGGTGCTCGCTCGCCAAGTCGACGCCGATCTCCTCGCCCAGGCCGTAGGCGTGGTTCAGCCAGCCCCGCCGGATCGGCGCAAACCCGTCGTCGAGCCAGCGGTTCACCCGGGACATGAAGTGCGGAGCAAAAGCCTCCAGCAGGCGCATCGCCGTCACGTCGCCAGGCGCGCCTTCAAACCGCAAGCTGGTCGCGGGCGGCTCGAGGTCCTGCGGATAGGACTCGACGTTCGCGCCGATGCCGAGCACGAGCCAGTCCATCGCGCCGTCCACGATCTTGGATTCGAGCAGAATACCCGCCCCCTTGCGCTCGTTGAGCAGAACATCGTTCGGCCACTTGAACTGCACTTCGATCATTGGCGGCACCACGCTGCCGATCGCGTCACCCAGGGCAACCGCCGCCACGAAGCCGAGCTGGGCCGCCTGCTGCGGCGAACAATCGGGGCGCAGCACAAGAGAGAAGAAGAGGTTGCCGGCCAAGCTTTGCCAAGATCGGCCGCGCCGGCCGCGCCCTTCGGTCTGCCTGCGCGCCCAGACCAGCGTGCCGTCTTCGGCGCCCTCTTCGGCGCGGCGCATGGCCTCGCTGTTGGTGCTATCGCAGGTTTCCAGCGCCACCAGACGGTAGGCGGGTGGCAGGTGGGGGTAATCGCTCGTGCCGGCCTCGCTCATCCCGTGAACAGGGCCGCAGCGGCCGTGCCTGCAGAATCGACGACCGGGCTGACAATCACCGCGAAGCACGCCACGAAGAGTGCGGTCGCGGCGAGGATCACGGTCATTTCCCGGCCCAACGGCCGCTCGAAGGCTTCGCTCGGTTCATCGAAGTACATCAGCTTGACGATGCGCAGGTAGTAGAAGGCGCCGACCACCGAGGACAAGACGCCGATCGTCGCGAGGCCGTAGAGCTCGGCCTGGATCGCCGCCAGGAAGACGTAAAGCTTGCCGAAAAAGCCGGCCAGCGGCGGGATGCCCGCCATGGAGAACATGAAGAACATGAGCGCCGCGGCCATGTAGGGGTGCGTCTTGCTGAGCCCCTTGAGGTCCTCGATCCCCTCGACCATGCCCTCGCTCCGCCGCATGCTGAGGAGGCAGGCGAAGGTGCCAACATTCATCATCAGGTAGATGACGAGATAGATCACCATGCCGCGCACGCCGGCTTCCGTGCCGGCGGCCAGCCCGACCAGCATGTAGCCGACATGGCCGATGGAACTATAGGCCATCAGCCGCTTGATGTTGGTCTGGTTGATCGCGGCGAACGCGCCCAGCAGCATGGACGCGATCGAAATGAAGATGACGATCTGCTGCCACTCGCCCGCCAGGCCTCCGAACGGGCCCA
>JAUVQB010000381.1 GCA_030598385.1 Alphaproteobacteria bacterium
AGAAGGCGGCGCTCACCGTCGCGATGTTGCCGCCGTGGCCGTTGAGGAAATAGAAGCGGTCGAAGCCGTGGCGCGCCAGGGAGTTGACCGTGTCGCGGACCACCGCCATGAGGGTCGAGGGCTTCAGCGTGATCGAGCCGGCAAAGCCCAGGTGGTGCTGGGCCATGCCGACGCTGATGGTCGGCGCGACCAGCACCTCCAGGCGTTCGCCCAGGCCCTCGGCCACCGCCTCCGGGCAGATGGCATCGGTGCCGATCAAGCCGTTGGGGCCATGCTGCTCGGTCGAGCCGATGGGAACAACGATGGCCGTCGAGCGCTTCAGATAGGCTTCGACCTCCTGCCAAGTCTCGAGTTGCAGACGCACGGCTCAAGCTCCCTTTCCGGGTCGTTTCAAGTTCGCACGGGGCCAACAAGCACCCCGCGCCGCGCGCTTTGTCAAGCGGGGAGACGCCGGCGCACACGGTTTCATAGCCAGGCGAAATGGGCTAACCATTGCCTTTCTTGGCGCGGATGAGCTTAGGGGCGAGGGCTATGGCCTGTTGGCTGATGAAATCGGAGCCGGGCAACTGGTCCTGGGACGACCAGGTGAAGGACGGCGTGGCCGAGTGGGACGGCGTGCGCAACTACCAGGCGGCCAACAACATGAAGGCCATGCACATTGGCGACAGGGCCTTCTTCTATCACTCGGTGAAGGAAAAGCAGGTGGTCGGCATCGTCGAGGTGGTGACGGAGTATTACCCCGATCCGACCGACGCCAGCGGGCGCTTCGGCATGGTGGATGTGAAAGCGCTCAGACCCTTTAAGCGCTCGGTCAGCCTCGCCGAGATCAAGGCCGCGCCGGAGTTGCAGGAGCTCGCGCTGATCCGCCAGTCGCGCCTTTCGGTCATGCCGGTCACCGACGAGGAATGGCGCCTGATCTGCGCCATGGGCGAAACCAAGCCTTAGGGCTTTCGCGTAATATTGGGTCAATGGACACGAGGACCACGACGGACGCCCAGACCAGGCCCAACCGGCCCGGCCAGGCCCTCTGCGGGCTGGACGAGATTCCGGACGGGACGGCCAAGGGGTTCGACCTCGGTGCCGGCGACGAGCCGCTGGAGATCTTCGTGGTGCGCGAGGGCCCTCGCGTCTTCGCCTATGTGAACGTTTGCCCCCATACGGGCTCGCCGCTCGACTGGCAGCCGGACGACTTCATGAACGAGGACGGCTGCCACATCATGTGCCACACCCACGGCGCGCTGTTCGAGGTCGCGGACGGCTTCTGCATCGCCGGTCCCTGCGCCGGCGATTCCTTGACGCCGGTCAAGGTCGAGGTGGACGGCGCCGGTAATGTGGTCCTGCGCGAGGCGGTCACCGACGGTCCCTAGGGGCGATCCACCGGTCGGCCCGTGGTTTTGGCGGGCGCGGAGCCTTGTCCGGCCTGACGATTCCGTGAATAATTCGCCACCAAAGGGCGGCGGCCAAGCATCGGAGGGCGTGGTTCAATCCGGCCGCCTATCAGACAAGCGGGTACCGAGAGGGGAGCGTTAGCGCATGTCCGAGAACATCGTGGTTCCGGTTTCGCAAGAAGCCGCCAAGAACGCTTGGTGCGACGAGGCGGAGTACTTCCGGCTCTACGGCCAATCGATCGACGATCCGGAAGGCTTCTGGGCAGAACAAGGCAAGCGGATCGACTGGTTCACGCCCTACACCAAGGTGAAGGACGTGTCCTTCGGGCCGGGCGACGTCCACATCAAGTGGTTCCACGACGGCACCACCAACGCCTGTACCAACTGCCTGGACCGTCACCTGGAGAGCCGCGGCGACCAGACCGCGATCATCTGGGAAGGCGACGACCCGAACGACGACAAGCAAATCACCTACCGCGAGGCCCACGAGGCGGTGTGCCGCCTGGCCAACGCCATGAAGGCGCGCGGCGTCGCGAAGGGCGACCGGGTCACCATTTACATGCCGATGATCCCCGAGGCGGCCTATGCCATGCTGGCCTGTGCGCGCATCGGCGCGATCCACTCGGTGGTGTTCGGCGGCTTCTCGCCGGATTCCCTGGCCGGGCGTATCCTCGACTGCGAATCCACTGTCGTCATCACCGCCGACGAAGGCGTTCGCGGCGGCCGCAAGATCCCGCTCAAGGCCAACACCGACAAGGCGATCGAGCGTTGCCCAGACGTGCACACGGTCTTCGTGGTGAAGCGCACCGGCGGCGATATCGCCTGGGCCGACGGCCGCGACGTCTGGTACCACGAGGCCTGCGAGGCGGCGTCGCCCGATTGCCCGGCCGAGGTCATGAACGCCGAGGACCCGCTGTTCATCCTCTATACCTCCGGCTCGACGGGCAAACCCAAGGGCGTCATGCACACCACCGGCGGCTATCTCGTCTATACCGCGATCACCCACCACTACATCTTCGACTATCACGACGGCGACA
>JAUVQB010000499.1 GCA_030598385.1 Alphaproteobacteria bacterium
GCGGCACATGCCCGGCTCGAAGCGCACCCGCTCGCCTTGCACGTCCGCGCCGGCGTCGCGCCAGATCTCCAGCACCTCCGGGTCGTCGCGGAACTCCATCCCGATTTCCTTGAGGATAGTTTCCGCGTTGGCCTCGATCAGGCTCAGGCCCTCGTCGTCGAGCAGCCGGTAGGTGCCGACACCACGCTGGATATAGGGGAGGCGCGGCGCGGCCGTGCCCTGGCGCTCCTGGCGGCGCTGGGCGCGGCCGCCGCTGCGAGTCCTCTTGGCGCTCATAGCCGGTCGAGCGCCGTCTTGGTCGCGTCGAGCGCCCGGGCGATGCGGTCGAACAGGACGTCGATCTCCGGCTCGGTGATGATCAGCGGCGGGCAGACCCCGAGGGTGTCGGACGGCAGCGGCCGGGTGAGGAAGCCGGCTTCGGCACCCTTCTCGATCAAGAGCGCGCCGGCGTTCGCCTCGGGCGGATAGGATGCCTTGGTCGCCTTGTCCTGGACGATCTCAAGGCCGGCGATCAGGCCGACGCCGCGGGCGTCGCCCACCAGGGGATGCCGGTCGAGCTCCCGCACGCGCCGCTGGAAATGGGGTGCGACCGCGCGGACATGACCCAGGATGTCCCGCTCCTCGTAGATCTTCAGGGTCTCGAGCGCTACGGCGGCGCAGACCGGATGGCCGCCGTAGGTCATGCCGATGCCGAACATGCCGTGCTTGCGGCTCTGCTCGACCATGGCCTCGTAGATCGCGCCGGAGACCAGGGTGGCGCCGATCGGCAGGTAGCCCGAGGAGATCTGCTTGGCGCAGGTGAGCAGGTCGGGTTGGATGCCGTAGGTATCGGACCCCCACATGTTGCCGGTGCGCCCGAAGCCGCAGACCACCTCGTCGGCAATAAACAGAATGTCGTGCTGCTTGAGGACCGCCTGGATCTTCTCGAAATAGCCCGCGGGCGGGGGCATGGCGCCGCCGCCGGCCATGACCGGCTCGGCGATGAAGGCGGCGATGGTGTCGGCCCCCTCCGCTTCGATCAACTCTTCCAGCTCCGCGGCGAGGCGGTCGGCGAACATGGCCTCGTCCTCGCCCGGCTCGGCGTAGCGGTAGTGGCACGGCGTGGTGAGTTTGAGGAAACGCCCGCCGAAGGGCAGATCGAAGTCGTTCTGCATGGCCGGGATGGCGGTGAGGCTGCCCGAGGCCACGAGCACCCCGTGGTAGCCGCGGTTGCGGCCGATGATCTTCTTCTTGTTGGGCCGGCCGAGGGCGTTCTGAGTGTACCAGGCGATCTTGATCGCCGTCTCCACCGCCTCGGAGCCGGAGTTGACGAAGAACGGCCGGGCGAGCGGCGCGGGGGCGATCTCCATGAGCTTCTCGGCGAGCTCGATGGCCGGCGGATGGGCGCGGTGGGCGAAGGAGTGGGAGAAGGGCAAGGCCTCGAGCTGCTTGGTCGCGGCCTTCACCAGGCGCGGCTCGCTGAAGCCGAGGGAGGTGCACCAGAGGCCGCCCAGGGCATCGATATACTCCTTGCCATCCTCGTCCCAGACGTGGATGCCCTCGCCGCGGACGATGACCAGGGGCCCCTTTTCCCGATGCGCCGCCA
>JAUVQB010000227.1 GCA_030598385.1 Alphaproteobacteria bacterium
CCATGGGCTACCGCCCCAGCCTCGCGTGCCGCCCGGCCGAGCGCCGCGAAGTCCACATGGCAGGTCAGGTCCGCCGTGCCCGGGTCGCTCAGCACGTCATGGCCCGCATGGCGGCGCACCGCCTGCAGGGTTTCGCCGAGGGCGCTCTTTTCGTGGCCGTAGTCGATGATGAGCGCCGCGCCACCCTGGGTTTGTAGGCGCCGCCCGATTGCATGCGCGATCTCCTGGCCGGCCGGCGAGACCTCGAACACTTGCCCCGCCGGCGCGTCGCGCAGGGCGTCCGGCACGAGGCCGACGAGCGCCGGGTCCGGTGGCGAGACGGTGAAGGCGAGGGCCTCGCTCTCCTCCGCCATAGTCACCGACCGTTCGCCCCAGCCGTCGGCCTGCTTGACCAGTTGGCGCACCGGCAGGGCGTCGAAGAACTCGTTGGCGATCACCAGCAGGGGCAGCTCGGGCAGGTCGGCCACATCGGCAAAGGTCTCGTGCCACGTCGGTTCAGCGTCCGCCAAAGCCTCCCGTTGCCGGGCCATGAGGGCCGGGCTCACCTCGACCAGGTGGACCCGGAGGGCCGCGGCGAAGGCCGGCACCTGGCGCGCGGCGCGCAAGGCATCGGCCATCAGCGTGCCCCGGCCCGGCCCCAGCTCCACCAGCGCGACCTTGGTTGGCGCGCCTAACTTTTGCCAGGTGTCGGCGCACCAGAGGCCGATCAGCTCGCCGAACATCTGGCTGATCTCCGGCGCGGTGATGAAGTCGCCGGTCGCACCCAAGGGGTCGCGGCCCATGTAATAGCCATGCTCGGGGTCGGTGAGGGCCGCGGCCATATAGTCGGCGCCGCTGAGGGGGCCCGTTTCGGCGATCCGCCGGGCGATCCGCTGCCCGAGCGTCGGGGCGAGCGGCGCCGGCCTATCGATGGTCACGGTCGCGCCTGCTTCGCGCGCCAGCCCCAGGCGATCAGGATCGCGCCGGCTATGACCAGGGGCAGCGACAGGACTTGCCCCATGGTGGTGAAGCCCAGGAGGAAACCCAGGTGGGCGTCGGGTTCCCGGAAGAATTCGACGACGATGCGCGCCAGCCCATAGCCGGCGAGAAAAGCGCCCCCAATGGCGCCGGGCCGTTCCAGCCAGCCGCGCCGGGCCAGGAGGTAGAGCAGCAGGAAGAGGACGATCCCCTCGAGGGCCGCCTCGTAGAGCTGGCTCGGATGGCGGGGAACCTGTTCCGGGTCGAACGGGAAGACCATGGCCCAGGGCACATCGGCGGCCCGCCCGTAGAGCTCGCCGTTGACGAAATTCGCCAAGCGGCCGAGGAACAGGCCGATCGGCACCGCGCAACCCACCAGATCTCCCAAGGACAGCCACGAGACTCCGCGCTTCCGGGCGAACAGGATGATCGCCAGGATGACGCCGGCGGCGCCGCCGTGGAACGACATGCCGCCGCGCCAGAGGACGAAGACCTCGAGCGGGTTGTCGATGAAGAAGGCCGGCTTGTAGAACAGCACGTAGCCGAGCCGCCCGCCGAGCACCACGCCTAGGGTCGCCCACAAGAGAAAGTCGTCGAAGGCATCCGGGTCGATGGCCTTGGGCGGCCGTGCGGCGAGCCGCCGGCAATAGCGCCAGCCGGCGACCAGGCCGACGATGTAGGCCAGCGAATACCAGCGAATCGCGATGGGTCCGAGCGCCACGGCAATCGGGTCGATGTCCGGAAAGGGAAGCACCAGAAGCATAAGCGCACCTGCGAAGCCAATCTGGCCCCTTATAGTGGCCGCTTGCCACGGCGGGCAAGGCGTGGTTGCGATCCCGGGCGTGCCGGTCCGGTAACGAATTCGACAGCCCGCCGGCCAGGCGTGCTATCGACCCCGGCGAAGCGTGCTATACACCGGTGTGCGCGATCAAGGCTGGGAGGCTCGCCATGCAGACACAGAACAAGCTCCTCGACGATCTGGCGCGCGTCGCCAGCGGCGCCATCGGCGTGGCCGCCGGCATGCGCGAGGAGGTGGATGCGCGCCTGCGCGACCAGTTCGCGCGGGTTCTGGGACGCATGGATCTGGTGACCCGCGAGGAGTTCGAAGCGGTGCGCGCCATGGCGATCAGGGCTCGCGAGGAGCAGGAAATCCTGAGCGAACGGGTGGCCACCCTGGAGGCGGCCCTGAAAACGACTCCGAAGAGCGCGCCCAAGGGGCGAAAACCCGCCGCCGCCAAGGCCAAGTCGCGGGCAAAAACCAGCGGCAAACCCGCCGCCGCCGCCAAGGACTAAGCCGCCTGCGAGGGCGGCGAAACGCCAACTATCCACAGCCAAGAGGCGTCGCGCGGGCCGCCGCCACTTGCATGCGCCCTACAAATTTGGCACGCTACATATTGTAGTGCATGCCCGTGCACTCTCCTATATATCGGGGTTTGGGACGGCTTCGGGCCGTACCCGGCGCCAGCGACTTGAGGCAGGAGGTGCAGACCATGGCATGGCTGCAGGAAGACCGCGGGGCGTCGCAAAATCCCATCGATCTGTTGGAAGAGTTGGTTCGCGCCAACGACTGGACCTTCGAGCGCCCCACCGAATCCGAGCTGATGATCGAGGTCGAAGGCCGCTGGTGCGGCTACTACCTGCTGTTCATCTGGCGGGTCGATGTCGGGGCCGTGAGCTTTTCCTGCCACTTCGATCAGAAGGTCCCGGCCCACAGCTGGCCGGCGATCTATCAACTCATCGGTCGCATCAACGAAGCGCTGTGGCTCGGCCATTTCGATCTCACCTCCGACGAGGGTCTGGTCCTCTACCGCCATACGGTGCTGCTGCGCGGATTGCGCGGCGCCAGCGTCGAACAGCTGGAGGACTTGGTCGATGCGGCCGTCGGCGAGTGCGAGCGGTTCTATCCGGCCCTGCAGATGGTGGTCTGGGGCGGCCGCTCGGTGGACGAGGCCTTGAGCGCGGCCCTCATGGAAACCGTCGGCGAGGCCTGAGTGCGGTGAACCTCGGCGGCCCCCTTCTGCTGGTCGGATGCGGGAAGATGGGCGGCGCCCTCTTGTCCGGTTGGCTCGAGCAGGGCCTCGCGGCGGGCGAGGTCTTCGTCATCGAGCCCTTCGCCGGCGCGCGCGAGGCGCTGGCCGCCAAGGGTGTCGCCTGTGTGGGCGAGCTGGGTGAGCTGGGTCCGGCTGTGGCGCCCGCCGTCGTGGTGTTCGCCATCAAGCCGCAGCAGATGGACGCCGCCGTGCCCGCCTACCGGCGCTTCGCCGGGCCCGGCACGGTGTTTCTCTCGATCGCGGCCGGCAAGACCATCGGATTTTTCGAAGGCCATCTGGGCCAAGATGCGGCGGTCGTCCGGGCCATGCCCAACACGCCCGCCGCCATCGGCCGCGGCATCTCTGTGCTCTGTCCCAACGGGCGGGTGAGCCCGGCCCAGCGCGCAGCTTGCGGGGGCCTGATGGAGGCCGCCGGCGAGGTCGCCTGGGTCGAGGCGGAAGCGCTCCTGGACCCGGTCACGGCGGTGTCGGGCAGCGGGCCGGCCTATGTCTTCCTGCTGGTCGAGGCGCTGGCCCGAGCCGGCGTCGAGGCCGGCCTGCCGGAGGATCTCGCCATGCGGCTCGCCCGCGCAACGGTCTCCGGCGCCGGCGAGCTGGTCAACCGCTCCGAGGCGGCGGCCGCCACCCTGCGCCAGAACGTGACCAGTC
>JAUVQB010000268.1 GCA_030598385.1 Alphaproteobacteria bacterium
ATGCGGTCGGCCTCGTATTCGCGGGCGCGGCTGATCGCCATCTGCACCAGCATCGCCGCCATCGGCGCGAGGATGGCGATCAGCAGCACGCCGACGATGCCGAGCGGGTTGTTGCGGTTGCCGCCGCCGAAGAAAAGTCCGAAGTTGGCCAGCATGGAAATCGCGCCGGCGAGGGTCGCGGTCACCGTCATGGTGAGGGTGTCGCGGTTCTTGATGTGGGCCAGCTCGTGGGCCAGCACGCCGGCCGTCTCCTCCTGGCTGAGGCGCTGCAACAGGCCTTGCGTCACCGCGACGGCCGCGTTTTCGGGGTTGCGGCCGGTGGCGAAGGCGTTGGGCTGGTCGGCCTCCATCACGTAGACCTTGGGCATCGGCAGCTCGGCCTGCTCGGCCAGTTGCCGCACCAGCCGGACCAGCGCGGGTGCGTCGCCCTCGCCGACCTCGCGCGCGCCATGCATGCGCAAGACCAGCTTATCTGAGTTCCAGTAGGCGAAGGCGTTCATGGCGAGCGCTACGCCGAAGGCAATCACCAGCCCGGCTTCGCCGCCGAGCATAAAGCCGACGGCGAGAAACAGGCCGGTCAGGCCGGCCAGGAGGACACCGGTGCGTAAGGAGTTCATGGTCTTTCTTCGATGGTAACTGTCGCCTCTGGTGAGGTGGGCGCGCGGCGAGCCTGCGTCAAGGCTGATGGCCATTCGCTTGCCAAGAGCGGCGCGGGATGTCCTATGATGAGCTATGGCACGCGAGTTCAAAGCGCACCGGGCCGGCCCCGCACGGCCGGGCATCACCCCGCTTGGCGGAGGGCCCAATCGGGCCGCCGACCGGGCACGGCTGGCCGCGCGTCGCCATCCAGGGCCGGCTGAGACGGCCACGCCGCCCCAAGCACCGCGGCCGATCGAAGAGATCGGCGGCCCCGGCGGCCCGGAGCCCACCCGCTACGGCGACTGGGAGCGGAACGGCATTTGCTACGACTTTTAAGTGAATAATAATTATCTCATTCTCTGAACCCAATCCCCTCTTCAGTTGCCGTCCAGGAGTTGGATCTCCTCGATCGTAGGAATTCCTGCGCTTCGTTCTTGATTCGTTCAATGAAGAACAGTATCATGCTGCTCTACCATGACAAGAATAATCACATTTCTTGCCTTGCGAATTCAGTCCGCAGGCAGTGATCGTCGGACCCGTACAGTCGGCGCCGGAGGTGCCGCGAGCCTAGGCAGCCCGCTGCGACTAACGGGCGCCGCGATCTTGATATGGTTGTCGGTGATTGCGGTTGCGCCGGCGGCCGGCGCAGAAGACATCCTGACGGGACCGGTGCCCGCCGTGGTCGAGGATGTGATCGATGGCGATACCCTGCGTGTTCGCGCGCGCATCTGGCTCGGCCAGGACCTGGCGATCTATGTACGCCTCGCCGGCGTCGACGCGCCGGAGACCCGCGGTGCCTGCGCGCGGGAACGGGAGCTGGCGCAACAGGCGCAGAGCTTCGTCGCCAGCAGTTTGACGCCGGGCGGCGGCGGGTTGCCCAGTGTCCAGTTGCGAGAGGTGCGCTACGGCAAATATGCCCGGCGCGTCGTCGCGCGAGTGGAGACCGAAGCGGGCCTGGATCTAAGCGCCGCCTTGCTCGCCGCCGGTCTGGCGCAACCCTACGATGGCGGCCCGCGGCCCGTTTGGTGCGATTAGCCAACCCCAGCTTTTAATCGGCCACCCGCCGGCTCAAAGCCAGAAAGGCGCCGAGACCAATCAGCAGCGAGCCGGACACCCAGTTAAGGGCACGCCGGACCCAAGGCGAAGCGGACAAGGCCCGGCCGGCCCGCCCGGAGAGGACCGCCACCGTGGCATCGCAAGGGACCCCGGTCAGGGTTACGATGAAACCAAGGAGGAGGATCTGCGGTGCCAGAGGCCCGGCCTCGACATCGGCGAATTGAGGCAGGAAGGCGAGGAAGAAGAGCGCCGTCTTCGGGTTGAGGATTTCGACCAGGCTGCTTTCCCAGAAGATCCTGCGCCTGGGCTTGGGGGGGCCAGCGGCGAGTGCGCCCGGCGCCGACCGCGCCGAGACCAGATACGTGAGTCCGAGATAGACGAGATAGCCGGCGCCGGCCAGCTTCAGGAGCCCATAGGCGACGGGAGAATAGCCGAAAACCGCCGACAGCCCCAGGGCCGCGGCCGACACATGGACCAGGCTGCCGGCGGCGAGGCCCATGGTGGCGACCATGCCGGCCGGGGTGCCCTGGGCGAGGCTGCGGGACAGGACGTAGAAGTTGGACGGGCCGGGCGAGAGGTTCAAGACCAGCGCCGCAGCGGTGAAGATCAGCAAAGTTTCCAGGTTGGGCACGTCAGGCCGGGCCTCGCGCGGCCATGAGGGCGGAGAGGCTCTCGCGCTGTCTGCCCTCGGCATCGAAGTTCGCCGGGTCGAGCCAGGCTTCGAACGCCTGGCGGGTCGCCGGCCAGTCCCGGTCGAGAAGGGCGTACCAGGCGGTATCGCGGTTGCGGCCCTTGCTGATCGTGGCCTGGCGGAAAATGCCTTCGTGCCGGAACCCGAAGCGTTCGGCCGCCCGGCAGGACCGATGGTTGAGGGCGTTGCACTTCCACTCGTGGCGCCGGTAGCCGAGCTCGTCGAAGACCCGGCGCATCATGAGGTACATGGCTTCCGTCGCCGCCCGGGTGGTCTGCAGGCGCGGGGCGAAGTTGATGTGGCCGACCTCGATCACCCCGAAAGGCGGGTCGATCCTCAGATAGCTGGCGACGCCGCAGGCGGTGCCGTGGCTCTTGTCGATGACAGCATGAAACAGCGGGTCGTCGCCGAGGCAGGTTTCCGCCAGCCAGGCGCGATAATCGATCAGGTTTGCAAAGGGCCCATAGGCAAGATAGGTCCAGATGCGGTTTTCGGTGTCCTCCAGGTTAGCCTGGTGGAGCGCCGCCGCATGGCGGCCGGGGTCGAGCGGCTCGACCCGAGCATAGCGCCCCTCCATCGGCCTGCGCGGCGGCGGCGGGCGGCCTTTCCAGCCCTCGACGGGAAAGCCGATCGGCTCGCCCAGGCAGGTGTAGAAGTCCGCCCCGGGACTCTCCTTCGCTTGGGCCGGGCTCACGGTGCGGCCTCCAGCGCGGCGCGCATCTGGCGTCCGGTTTCCTGTGTCAAGAGGTCCTCCCTGGTTTCCAATTGTGCGGCGGCGTGGGCCGCCTGTTCCGGCGTCCGGTTCTGGCTCAGCTTGGCCTTGGCCTGGATTCGCGTGATCGCGATCTCGAAGGCAAAGACGCCGCGCAGCATGCGGGCCATAAAC
>JAUVQB010000076.1 GCA_030598385.1 Alphaproteobacteria bacterium
AGGAATCGCCTCTGGGCCCCCTCTTTCACATAAATCACCCGGGTGACGAGGACTCCGGCGTTGCCAACCAGGTGGCGCCCGGGCTCGAAGACCAGCCGGGCGTCCAGGGCGCCGGCAACCTCCTTGACCATCGCCGCATAGTCGGCGATGGCCGGCGGCGCCTCGTCGCGGTAGGCAATTCCCAGACCGCCGCCGAAATCCAGCTGATGCAAGGCATGACCCGCCTCGCGAAGCTCCCCATAGAGCGCCGCCATACGCTCGAAAGCGGCACGAAACGGCGCGAGACCGGTCAGCTGCGAGCCGATGTGGACCGCCAGGCCCTGCAGCGATATGCCGGGCATCTCGGCCGCGATCCCGGCGACCTCCCGGACGCGCGCCAGGTCGATACCGAACTTGTTCTCCGACCGGCCGGTGGTGATCTTCTCGTGCGTCCGCGCATCCACGTCGGGATTGATTCTGAGCGCGGTCGGGGCCCGGGTGCCGCGCGCCGCCGCAACCCGGTTGAGCGCCTCGAGTTCGGGCAGCGACTCCACGTTGAACTGCAGGATGCCGGCCTCGAGCCCCGCCGCCATCTCCTCCTCGGTCTTGCCGACACCGGCGAAAACGATGCGCTCGGCCGGCACGCCGGCGGCCAGCGCGACCCGCAACTCGCCCTCGGAAACCACGTCCGCGCCGGCGCCCAGCCGGGCCAGCGTGCGGACCAGCGCCAGATTGCCGTTGGCCTTGAGGGCATAGCAGACCAAGGCTGGATGGTCGCCGAAGGCGCCGGCAAAAGCCTCGTAGGCGGACGAAACGGCGCCGGAAGAATAACAATAGAAAGGCGTTCCGACCGCCTCGGCGATGCGGGCGAGCGAGATCTCCTCCGCATGGAGCACGCCGCCCTTGTAGACAAACGGCGCCGTCACGGGCTGCCCGCGCCTTCCCCGCCGGATTCGGGGCCGGATTCGGGGCCGGTCTCGGGTTCCTCCTCGTCCTCGGGGACCGCCGGGACTGCCGACGATTCGCCCTCCTGCGGCACGACGCTCTCCGGCGCCGGATGGGTACCCGGGCCGCTATAGGCGTCCTCCTCGCCTTCGGGCGCACGCAAGTTCCCTTTCCGTCCGCAGGCGCCCAGGGCGAGCGCCACGACCAACAGGAGAGCGGCCGAAATCCTGCCAAAATGGCCGATCATAAGAATCGCTCCCGTGCCGTGGCAGCGGCCTTGCGGACCAGCTCCGGTGCCGTGCCGCCGAAGCTGGTGCGGCTTTCAATCGCGCGCTCGACCGCTAAAACCTCATAGACACCTTCGGAAATTCGGGGCTCGATTGCCTGCATTTCCGCGAGGGTCAGGCCTTGCAGATCCCGATCGCTCTCGGCGGCTTGTTTGACCAGCGTCCCGGTCACGTGATGCGCTTCACGGAACGGCAGCCCCGCGGACCGCACCAGCCAGTCCGCCAGGTCCGTGGCGGTCAGGTACCCGGTCTCGGCCGCCTGGCGCATGGCTTCGCTGTCCGGCTGCAGGTCGCGCACCATGCCGGCTGCCACCTGGACACAGAGCAGCAACGTGTCGGCGGCATCGAACACCGGTTCCTTGTCCTCCTGCATGTCCTTGCCATAGGCGAGCGGCAGGCCCTTCATCACCAGCATCAGCCCGTTGAAGGCCGCGACCACCCGGCCGCATTTGCCGCGCAGCAACTCGGCCCCGTCGGGGTTGCGTTTTTGCGGCATGATCGAGCTGCCGGTGGAAAAGGCGTCCGAGAGCACGACGAACCCGAAGCCATGGGAGCACCAGAGCACGATCTCCTCGGCCAGGCGCGAGAGGTGCATGGCAAGGAGAGCGCCGGCAGCGAGGAACTCCAGGGCGAAATCCCGGTCGGAGACCGCGTCGATCGAATTGGCGGCCGGCCGGTCGAAGCCGAGCGCGTCTGCGGTCTGGCTCCGGTCGATGGGAAACGAGGTGCCGGCGAGGGCCGCCGCACCCAGGGGGCATTCGTTCAGCCGGCGCCGCGCATCCGTCAAACGGCCGCGGTCGCGCCCCAGCATCTCCACATAGGCCAGCATATGGTGCCCGAAGGTGACCGGCTGGGCCGGCTGCAGGTGGGTATAGCCCGGCATTACCGTCGCGGCATGGGCCTCGGCCTGGTCGATCAGCGCCGCCTGCAGCTCCCGGAGCGCGGCCTGCAAGGCGTCGATCTCCTCGCGCAGCCAGAGGCGGAAGTCGGTCGCCACCTGGTCGTTGCGCGAGCGCGCGGTGTGGAGGCGGCCGGCCGCATCGCCGATCAGTTCCTTGAGCCGCGCCTCGACGTTCATATGGATGTCTTCCAGGGCCCGCTCGAAGGTAAACTCGCCGGCTTCGATTTCTCGCAGAATCGTGTCTAGACCCTGAAGGATGGCCTCGCCATCTTCTGGGCTGATGATGGACTGGCGGGCCAGCATCTGGCAGTGCGCCTTGGACGCGGCGATGTCCTGGGCATAGAGCCGTCGGTCGAAGTCGATGGAGGCGTTGATCCGTTGCATGGATTCGGCAGGACCGCCCTCGAAGCGGCCGCCCCACATGACGTTGGCGTCGCTTTCGCCGTCGCTAGCCGCATGGGCCGCGGGGCCGGAATCCTTGCTTTGTGACGAGCTCATAGGCTGATATGGACCACGGGCGATGAGGAAGTTCAAGAAGATTGCGGCCACGTCGCACCCTGGCGAAACCCTCGTTCAGGGACCGACACGGCGCCGATTTCTGGCCGGTTTGGCGGCGTTCGCCCTGGCTTCGTCGTTGCTGCCCAGCGAGCGTGGCCGCGCCGATCAGCCCACGGGCGGCGGTATCCTGGCCGAGAATTTCACTTGGCTGACACCCCCGGAACCCGCCTCGGCAACCCCGTTTACAAGGGCCGACGGGCAGGTGACGACACTGGCGGCGTTCCAGGGGCGAGTCGTGCTGTTGAACTTTTGGGCCACCTGGTGCGCGCCCTGCATCCGCGAAATGCCGTCGCTCGACCGTCTGCAGGCCAGATTGAAAGGCGAAGGCCTGGACGTGGTGGCGGTTTCGGAGGATTTCGCCGGCATGGACCTGGTCGGGCCGTTTTTCGAGCGCCTGAAACTCGAGAATCTGGCGATTTTTCTCGACAGCGATGGCGCCTTAGGCAAGGTATTCGGTATCGTCGGGCTGCCGACCACCCTGCTGATCGACCGCGAGGGCCGCCTGGTCGGCGGCCTGGAAGGCCCGGCGGAGTGGGATTCCGACGAAGCCGTCGCGCTCATTCGCCACTACCTGCAGCACCCCGAGCGGGTGTGAGCCTTTGCCGTCCTGCCGGGCATCCTAGAGCGATTTTGCAAGCCGCATGAGCCCGACGTTCATGTCGGGTCCAGGTGCCACGGTCTTTGGCTGCGAGTGTCAGCCCACGGCCCGGCGGCCCCGCTTCATGATCCGCCGCAGCGCCGGCGACTCTTCTTCGTCGACCTCCTCGCCCGCCGCGACCGGCGGTCCCGACTCGGCCTTTTCGGCTTTGGCCGGACCGGCGGTCGCCAGGTCCCCGGGCGGGCCCGCGGCGATCACAGTCTCTGAGCGATCGCCCTTCGGTTTGATCAGCGGATCTGTCTCGGCGAGGAACTCGCTGAGGATGTTGGTCGCGGCGTCGGCCGGCTGATTGTCGAGCGCCGACAGCACGTCTTTCAACAACTTGCGAAGCTGCTCGTTCTCGGCCGACAGCTGCTGCTTTTCGGCCGCGAGTTGTTTGTTCTCGGCCACGAGTTGTTTGTTCTCGGCCACGAATTGTTTGTTCTCGGCCGAGAGCTGGTCGATCTCAACCTGTTTGGTTTCGAGACTGGCCTTGATCGAGGCAAGCCTGGCCTTGAGCTCATCCGGCTTGGCGGTCTTCTGCGATTCCGGGTCATTGAGGCGCTGCTTGAACTCCTCGACCTGTTCTTTCAATCCATCAATGTTGCCCATGGAGCCTTCTCGCGATGTTCCCGTGTGGAGACTGATGTTTTGCTCTACAGCGGATTAATTTCTGGTAAATCCTGGGCGATTTCCGCGCGTGTCGGTGTAAATCAACCTCAGAAATCACGGCCAAGCAGGGCGCGATCTCTCCCGCCAAATACAACAAATTCTTAATGAAGAGTTGCCTGAAACCCCGCCGGGACACCAGGGACAAAGTTGGGATCTATATGATTTTTATTAATAAAACACGGTTACGATTTCCTTCAGCATAAACGTCGTTACCGGCCCTGTGCACGGAGCCCGTGGCGGCATCAGGAATAAGAAAGACGCGTCGGCAATATGAGCGACCAACCGGTACCCGTTCCACTCGCAATTCAGGAGGAACTGGCAGAGCGAGGCCTTAGCGGCAAGATGTCGCTCATCGTCGAAGGCATGCCTGTTGGGGCAAGCCTTTCGGCCGGCACCAACAACTGGGACAACACCTTCTCCCTGACGGTCGCCGAGCTCAACGACCTGCGGTTCATCCCGCCACTCGACAACGATGGCGTCTATACGCTTTCGGTTCGTGTCCTGCGTTACGATTCCGATGGCTACGACGTGGCAGCCACGGTGGCCCTGTTCGACCTGAAGGTCGACTGCAGCGCCCAGCATCAGGCCAAGCTCGCCGAGGTCGAAGATACCGAAGCCAGGATTGCCGCACTCGAGGCGAGCTTGCGCGCCGAGTCAAAGCAAAACCTGGCCGCGGCCGAAGCGGAATGGAGAGCCGCGGAAGAATCGCGTCTGGCCAAAGCCAAGGCAGACTGGCAAGCCCGGAGCGAAACGGCGCTGGCCGAACTCAAACAAACCTTGGCCCTCGAAGCCAAGCAGCAGTTGGCCGACGAGCGCGCCGCGCACAATGCCGAGGGCGACAAGCAGCGGGCTGCCGTGAAGGCCCGGCTGCAGGCCGAGCAGGAGCAGAGTCTGGCCGAGGCTCGCGCCCACTGGCAGAGCGAGACCGAACAGCATCTGGCAACCGAGCGCACCCAGTGGGAATCCGCCCTCCAGCAACGCATGGCGGAAGCCAAGGCGGCCTGGCGCGGCGGAGAGGAAAAGCGCCTGAGCGAAGCCAGGCAGGCGTGGCAACAGGAAGAGGAGAAGCGCTTACAGGCCGCGGCCTCCTCCTGGGATGTCGACGAGAGACAGCGCCTGCAGGGCGCCAAAGACAATTGGAATTCGGACGAAGAGCAGCGCCTGGCGACTGCGCTGGCGACCTGGGAGTCCGACGAGAAAAGGCGCTTGGCCGAGACCCTCGAAGCCAGACGCAAGGACGAACAGGATCGCTTAGACGCGCTCAAGGTCGAGTGGCAGGCCAAAACCGCACAGCAGTTGGCTCATGCCGAGACCGCCTGGCAGGAGAATCACGAAGACCAGCTATCCCAAGTACTATTGTCCCGCAATGCCGAAGAAGAAAAGCGCCTGAGTTCGGAGATTGGCAAGCTCAAGCAGGCCGAAACGGCGCGCATCGCCTCAAGACTGTCCCAGTGGCAGGAGGAGCAGGATAAGCAGCTGGCCGAGGCCCGGAAGGCCTGGGAGGAGAAAGAGGCCCAACGCTTCTCCGATGCCGAAGCGAAGTGGCAGGCCGCCGTGACCGAGCAACTGGCGAAACACAAGACCAAGCTGGAGCAGGACGCCGAGCAACGCGTGGCGGCGGCGGTTCAGGCCACCCAGAGCGAGGAAACCCAGCGCCTCGAAGCCGCCAAGAAATCCTGGCAAGGCGAGGAGGCCGAGCGCTTGTCCGCCGCCGAAGCCAAATGGAAGGCGGCCGAGGCAGAAAAACTCGCCAACCTGCGCCAACAAACCGAACAGGACGTCGAGGCCCGTCTGGCGTCCCACAAGACCAATGGCGATGACAAAGAACAGCAGCGCCTCTCGGCCGCCCGCGCCGCCTGGGAGGCGGAACAGGCCGAGCGCCTCAAGGCCGCTGAGCAGACCTGGCGAGCCGCCGAGGCCGAGCAGCGCATCGAAGACAAACGGACCTGGCAGGTCGAGGAGGCCGAGCGCCTGACAACCGCCGAGGCCAAGTGGAAGGCGGCCGAATCCGAACGCGTGGCCCAGCTCAAACTAGAGGTCGAGGAAGCCGCCGAGCGCCGCCTGGCCGCCTTGCAGAATACCGGCCAAAACCAAGCCGAAGCGCTCATGTCCACGGCGCGCGGCACCTGGGAGACCGAGCACAGGGAACGCATGTCGGCGGCCGAGGAGGCATGGCGCGCCGAGGAGATCGAGCGCTTGTCGGCGGCCAAGGCCGAATGGAAGGCCGCCGAGGCAAAGCGTCTGGCCGAGGTCCGCGAGCACACCGAGCAGGAAACCGAACGCCGCCTGGCAACGGCGCACTCCAAGGCGGCGGACCAGGTCAACGAACGCCTGGCCGCTGCCGAGGCCGAATGGAAGACTGCCGAGGCCGAGCGCCTGGCGGAGGTCCGGCGTCAGGCCGAAGAGGAGGTCGAACGCCGCCTCGCCATCACCGAGAGCGGCGGGCAGGAGCAGGTCGGCGAGCGCCTGGAAGCGGCCCGCAAGATCTGGCAGGCCGAAGAGGCCGAGCGCTTGTCCGCCGCCGAAGCCAAGTGGAAAGCGGAAGAAGCCGAGCGTCTGTCGGAGATGCGGCGACAGGCCGAAGAGGAGATGGAACGCCGTCTCGCGGCCATACCAAGCGGCGGCGAGATACAGAGCAGCGAGGATCTGGCGGCCGCCCGCGAGGCCTGGGAGGCCGAACAGAAAGAGCAGCTTGCGGAGATGCAAGAGGAATGGCGCAGCGAGCAGGAACAGCGCCTGGCCGAGGCCCGCAGGGCCTGGGAGATGGAACGCACGGAGATCGCCGCGGATGCCGTCGCCAAGTCGCAGAAGGAATTCGATCGCGTTTTGGCGAACGCCAAGGAGGCCTGGGACCAGGAGGGAGAGGTCAAGCTGGCGCGAGTCCGCGGTGCCTGGGAGTCGGAACTGACCCAGCGTACGGCCGAGGCCCAGGAAGAATGGGAAGCCAAGGAAGAG
>JAUVQB010000087.1 GCA_030598385.1 Alphaproteobacteria bacterium
CGCGCTCTGGATGGCGTAGGAATCGTCGATGGTGATGTCGGGAAACGTCGTCGACAGCTGGACGACCGGCTCGCGCGCCGCCTCGGCGGCGAGCAGCAGCTCCACCGCCTTTGCGCGGTCGGACTCCGACAACATTTGCGAGCCTCCTAGGCGCCGGTAAAGGCCTGAATGCCGGTCTGGGCGCGGCCGAGGATGAGGGCGTGGACGTCGTGGGTGCCCTCGTAGGTGTTGACCGCCTCCAGGTTCATGACGTGGCGGATCACGTGGTACTCGTCGGAGACGCCGTTGCCGCCGTGCATGTCGCGCGCCATGCGGGCGATGTCGAGCGCCTTGCCGCAGGAATTGCGCTTGGCGAGCGAGATCAACTCGGGGGCCGCCTTGCCCTCGTCGAACAGGCGCCCGATACGCAGGCACGTCTGAAGGCCCAAGGTGATCTCGGTCTGCATGTCGGCCAACTTCTTCTGGATCAACTGGTTGGCGGCCAGCGGCCGGCCGAACTGCTTGCGCTCCAGGGTGTAATTGCGCGCCGCGTGCCAGCAGAACTCGGCCGCGCCGAGCGCGCCCCAGGCGATGCCGTAGCGCGCCCGGTTGAGGCATCCGAAGGGACCCTTCAGGCCCGCGACGTTGGGCAGCAGGTTCTCTTCCGGCACCTCGACCCCGTCCATCACGATCTCGCCGGTGACCGAGGCCCGGAGCGAGAACTTGCCCTCGATCTTGGGCGCGGTGAGGCCCGTCATGCCCTTTTCCAGGATGAACCCGCGAATCCTGTCGTCGGGCGCCGCCTTGGCCCAGACGATGAAGAGGTCGGCGATCGGCGAGTTGGTGATCCACATCTTTGAACCGGTGAGCCGGTAGCCGCCGTCGATCTTCTCGGCCCGGGACTTCATGCCGCCGGGGTCCGAGCCGTGGTCCGGTTCGGTCAGGCCGAAGCAGCCGACGATCTCGCCGGTCGCCAGGCGGGGCAGGTAGGCTTGGCGTTGCGCCTCGGTGCCGTAGGCGTGGATCGGATGCATGACCAGGGAGGATTGCACCGACATGGCCGAGCGATAGCCCGAGTCCACCCGTTCCACCTCGCGCGCCACCAGGCCGTAGGCGACGTAGTTCACCCCGGCGCAGCCGTAATCTTCCGGCAGGGTCGAGCCGAGGAACCCGAGCGCCCCCATCTCGCGCAGGATCTCGGGATCGAAGCGCTCGTGCCGGTTGGCCTCGATCACCCGGGGCATGAGCTGTTCCTGGCAGTAATCGTGCGCGGCGTCGCGCACCAGGCGCTCGTCCTCGGAAAGCTGCTCGTCCAACAGCAGCGGATCGTCCCACTGGAAATCCGCCCTGCCGGCCTTCGGCTCCGCTGCAACTGGCTCTGCTTGCGCCATGACCCGTTTCCTCCCGGCTGGGGCGCTACTGGGTTCGCGCCCCGGACCGCACCAGCGATGTCCTGATCGAGTTCGCCCGCCTGGGCCGCACTGTCAAGGTCTCCGCCACCGGCCCCGGCAAATCACCAGCCCCGGCAAATCACCGGCCCCGGCGGTCTAGCGCCGCTTGCGCTTGCCGCGCTTGCGCCCGAGCCCGATCTGCTTTGCAAACTCCGACCGCTGCTTGGCGTAGTTGGGCGCCACCATGGGATAATCCGGCGGCAGGCCCCACTTGGCGCGGTACTCCTCGGGGGAGAGGCCGTAGGCCGTGCGCAGATGGCGCTTCAACATCTTGAGTTTCTTGCCATCCTCCAAGCAAACGATATGGTCGGGCTGCACCGACCGGCGTATCGAGACGGCGGGGCGTTGGGGTTCGGCCTTGGACGCGCCGCCACCCTCGAGCGCCGTCAGCGATCCATGTACCGTGTTAATGATCGAACTCAATTCGGCAGTGGGCAAAGGGTTGTTTCGTACGTAAGCTGCCACCATTTCCGCGGTCATTCGCAAAATATCGGCGGGTGTCGATTGTTCCGGCCCTGCGTCGGTCATTTTCCTTTTCCACTATATTGTCTGCCAGCGCTTGGAAAATTGCATAGGGACTAGTAAGAGTCAATTGGTCAAAACGAATTACAGAACAATGCTTATGAGTTGCGTAAAATGAGCGTTTTATTACTGTTTTTTGTCATGCAATCCCTTTGATGCACTTCTGAACTTGTCGTTTGCTCCGCCCTGGGCGCCAAGGCGGCGCGATATGGGGTGCCACGCCATGCCTTGTGGCGGGCTTTTGCCGACTTGCGACATATGGTAGCGTTCGCGCCCGATTTGGCGAGAGGGGTGCTAGGGGCGGACATGTCGAGGAAGCCGATTGCGATCGCATCGGATCATGCCGGGTACGATCTCAAGACGATACTTGCCCAAGAACTGGCCGAGATGGGATACGAGGTCCTCGATCTCGGGACCGATGGTCCGCAGTCGGTCGACTATCCGGACTTCGGATCCGCGCTGGCCGAGGTCGTCCGGACCGGCGAGGTCGAGCGGGGGGTCTTGATTTGCGGCACCGGCATCGGCATATCCATGGCCGCCAACCGCCACCCGGGCGTTCGCGCGGCGGTGTGTTGGGACGAGACCTCGGCGCGGCTCACGCGCGAGCACAATGATGCGAATGTTCTGGCCTTGGGCGCCCGCCTGTTAGGGGTCGAGGTGGCCAAAGATTGCGTGCGTACCTTCTTGAGCACGGATTTTGCCGGCGGACGCCATGCCGGTCGGGTCGCCAAGTTGGGATAGAGAGCGTTGGAATCAAGCGAAGCGACCGCTTAAGAGCGGTTGCCCTGGAGGGGAGAGAGAGGGAATGGCTGCAGATACCGCTCAGGCGCCTTTCATTGAAGAGTCCTTTTTCACGGCATCGCTGGCCGACAGCGATCCGCAGCTTAGCGAAGCCATCCGCGGCGAGCTCAAGCGCCAGCAGGATCAGATCGAGCTGATCGCCTCCGAGAACATCGTCTCGCGCGCCGTCTTGGAAGCGCAGGGCTCGGTGCTCACCAACAAGTACGCGGAAGGCTATCCCGGCCGCCGCTACTATGGCGGCTGCGAATACGTCGACGTGTCCGAGCAACTGGCCATCGATCGCGCCCGCGAGCTGTTTTCTTGCGAGTTCGCCAACGTGCAGCCGCACTCCGGCGCCCAGGCCAACCAATGCGTTATGCTCGCGCTGTGCCAGCCCGGCGATACCATCATGGGGCTGTCGCTGGCCGCCGGCGGCCACCTGACCCACGGCGCGCCGCCCAATCTCTCCGGCAAATGGTTCAACGCCGTGCAGTACGGGGTGCGCCCGGAAGACGGCCTGATCGATTTCGACGAGGTGGCGGCGCTCGCCCGCGAGCACAAGCCGAAGCTGCTCGTCGCCGGCGGCTCGGCCTATCCACGCTTCCTCGATTTCCCGCGTTTCCGCGAGATCGCCGACGAGGTCGGGGCCTATTTCTGGGTCGACATGGCGCACTTCGCCGGGCTGGTGGCGGCGGGCGTGCACCCGAGCCCCTTGCCGCACGCCCACGTGGTCACGACGACGACCCACAAGACCCTGCGCGGCGCGCGTGGCGGCATGGTTCTGTCGAACGATCCCGACATCGGGAAGAAGATCAACTCGGCGGCTTTCCCTGGCCTGCAAGGTGGTCCGCTGGAGCACGCCATCGCCGGCAAGGCCGCGGCCTTCGGCGAAGCCCTCAAGCCAAGCTTCAAGCTTTACGCCCAGCAAGTGGTGGACAATGCCAAGGTCCTTGCCGCCGTGCTGCTCGAAAACGGCTTCGACATCGTCTCCGGCGGGACCGACACCCACCTCATGCTGGTCGATCTGCGGCCCAAGAAGTTGACCGGCCGCGACGCGGAAGCCAGCCTGGATCGCGCCGGCATCACCTGCAACAAGAACGGCGTGCCGTTCGATCCGGAAAAGCCGATGGTCACCTCGGGCATCCGTCTCGGGACGCCGGCGGCCACGACGCGGGGTTTCGGCACCGAGGAGTTCCGCCAGGTCGGCGAGCTGATCACTCGGGTGCTCGACGGACTTGCCGCCAGCCCGGAGGACAACAGCGCCGTCGAGCAGGAAGTGCGCAGCGAGGTGGTGGCGCTGTGTCGCCGCTTCCCGATCTATCAGGGTTTTTAGGCCAGGGCTTCCGAAAAACCACTCCAGAGGGGGGTAAGGGCAATGCGCTGTCCGTTTTGCGGCAACGAAGACACGCAGGTCAAAGACTCGCGGCCGACCGAGGACAACTCCGCGATCCGCCGCCGCCGGCAATGCACTCATTGCGCGGCCCGGTTCACCACCTTCGAGCGGGTCCAGCTGCGCGAGCTCACGGTGATGAAGGGCGATGGCCAGCGCGAGACCTTCGACCGGGAGAAGCTGCTGCGCTCCATGACCATCGCGCTGCGCAAGCGGCCGGTGGAGCAGGACCGCATCGAGCGGGTTGTCAACAGCATCGTGCGCCAGCTCGAGAGCTCGGGCGAGAGCGAGATCCGCAGCCAGACCATCGGCGAGCTGATCATGGACGCCTTGAAAGGATTGGACCAGGTGGCCTTCGTTCGCTTCGCCTCCGTCTACCGGGACTTCCGCGAGACCCGGGACTTCGAGAAGTTCATTGACAATATCGGCGCCGACGGCGACTGACCAATCAAGTGAACGGGAGGACCGCGCACACATGCGCGCGGCGCTCACACTGGCGCACCGCGGCCTCGGCCGGGTCGCCCCCAACCCGGCGGTCGGTTGCGTTCTGGTCAAGGGTGGCCGGGTGGTCGGCCGCGGCTGGACCCAGCCGGGCGGGCGGCCCCATGCGGAAACCGAGGCCCTCGACCGGGCGGGAGACCGGGCCCGCGGGGCGACTGCCTATGTCAGTCTGGAGCCCTGTTCCCATCACGGCCGTACGCCGCCCTGCGTCGAGGCGCTGATCGCGGCCGGCGTCGCGCGCTGCGCAGTGGCGTTGGGCGATCCCGATGATCGGGTCGCCGGCCGGGGCTTGGCGCGCCTGCGCGAGGCAGGGGTAGGCGTCGCCGAGGGCTTGCTCGCCGACGAGGCCGAAGAGCTCAATGCCGGCTTCCTGATGCGCGTCCGCGAAGGCCGGCCGCTGGTCACTCTCAAGCTCGCCACCAGCCTCGACGGTCGCATCGCCACCGGGACGGGCGAGAGCCGCTGGATCACCGGCGAGGCCGCCCGCGCCCATGGGCACCTGTTGCGTGCGATACACGACGCGGTCATGGTCGGCGGCGGCACGGCCTTGGCCGACGATCCGCGCCTCGATGTGCGGCTGCCGGGCCTCGAGGACCGCGCGCCGCTGCGTATCGTGCTCGACGGCGGCCTGCGGCTTCCGGCGACCCATGACCTCGCGGCGCGGGCCGGTTCCCAGCCGACACTCCTGTTCACCCGGGCTGGCCTGTTCACCCGGGCCGGGCATCCGGCCGAGCGGCGGCAGGCGCTGGAGGACAAAGGAGTGGAAGTGCTCGAAGTCGAGACAGATGGCGAGGACATGCTTCTGGTCGCTGATGTGCTGCAGGCCCTTGGCCAGCGCGCCGTGACGCGGCTGCTGGTGGAGGGCGGTGGCCGCTTGGCGGCCAGCCTGTTCCAGGCGGAGCTGGTGGACCGCCTCGTCTGGTTCCATGCGCCTAGCGTGATCGGCGGCGATGGGGTGGCCGCCGTCGGCGGTTTCGGGCTCGAACGCCTGGCCGGGATGTCGTGCTTTCAGCGCCGGTCCGCCCTGCCGATTGGCGCGGATCTGGTGGAAACCTACGCGCGGGCTCGCTAATCATGTTCACGGGCATCGTCACGGATCTAGGCCGGGTGCGCGCCGTCGAAGAGCGGGGCGACCGGCGCTTCACCTTCGCCACCGGATATCCCGTCGTCGACCTCTCTTTGGGCGCCTCGATTGCGTGTTCCGGCGCCTGCTTGACGGTCGTCGATTTCGGCGATTTCGCCGGGATCTCCGATCCGGATGCGGGCGGCGCCCAGAGCTGGTTTTCCGCCGACGTCTCGGCCGAGACCCTCTCCAAGACGACCCTGGGCAACTGGCAGGCCGGCACGCCGGTCAACTTCGAACGCGCCCTCAAGCTCGGCGACGAGTTCGGCGGCCATCTGGTCTCGGGCCACGTGGACGGTCTGGCCGAGGTCATGGAACGCCGGCCGGAGGGCGGTTCCCAGCGCTTCGTCTTCGCCGCGCCGGTAGCGCTTGCGCCTTTTATCGCGCCCAAGGGATCGGTCGCCCTCGACGGTGTCTCCTTGACCGTCAACGAAGTGAGCGACCAACCGGGCGGCTGTCGCTTCGGGATCAACATCGTGCCCCATACCGCGGCGGTGACAAGCTTCGGCGGGCTGGAGGTCGGCGGGGCCGTGAACCTGGAAATAGACTTGGTGGCGCGCTACCTTCAGCGCCTCTTGGAAGCGAGATCTTAGATGGCCGGTTTGAAAGAAGAACCCTGGCGCGCGACCTTCAGCGAGGTGATCTCGCCCGCCGACGACATCATCGAGGAAGCGCGCAACGGCCGCATGTTCGTCCTGGTCGACGACGAGGACCG
>JAUVQB010000360.1 GCA_030598385.1 Alphaproteobacteria bacterium
CTCGCGCGCAGGCGGGCGTGCATGAGGATCCAAGGCTCCAGCAGGAGGTCCGGAAGGCCGTGCTGGAGCGCCGTCGCCCCGGCGCTGTGGTGATGGGCGTTGATGAGGCCGGGCATGACCGCGACCGAATCGGAGCCGAGCACCTCGACATCGCCATGGCGCGACCGCAAGTCGGCCCAGGCGCCGGTTTCCAGGATGCGCTCGCCCTCGATCAGCACGGCGCCGTCGTCGATCACGGTCTCGCTGTCGGCGATCACCCAGCGCCCGCGGACGAGCCTTCGTTCGCCCCTCTTTTCCGCCATGGGCCTCTCCCTCGGATTGGTTGACTGTCCGCATGCTATCACCCTGCTGCCAGCACAAAAAATTGGACGCTAACAGTCCGCCTTTCCTGTTATAGTTCGCCCCCGCCGCCGGGGTGGAGGACGGTCCCATGAGTTCAGAGGCCGCATCGGCTGTGGCCGGGCACAACGACCCGGTGATCCAGGAGCTGCGCGCTTGGCTGGGCGATCGCCTGTCCACCTCCGCCGCCGTGCGCGAACAGCACGGGCAGGCCGAATCCTACCACCCGAGCGTGCCGCCCGATGCGGTCGCCTTCGTGGAAAGCACCGACGAGGTGGTTGAGATCGTCAAGCTTTGCGCGCGTCACCGCTGCCCCGTGATCCCGTTCGGAACGGGGACGTCGCTCGAGGGGCACGTCGCGGCCCTCAAGGGCGGGATCTCGGTCGACCTGTCGCGGATGAACGAGGTCCTGGAGGTCAATTCCGACGATCTCGACTGCCGCGTCCAGGCCGGCGTGACCCACAAGCAACTCAACGATTATCTGCGCGACACCGGCCTGTTCTTTCCGATCGATCCCGGCGCCGATGCCTCCTTGGGCGGCATGACGGCGACCCGGGCCTCGGGCACCAATGCGGTCCGCTACGGCACCATGCGCGAGGTGGTGCTCGGCCTGACGGTCGTGCTGGCCGACGGGCGGCTCGTGTCCACCGGCGGGCGGGCGCGAAAATCCTCGGCCGGCTACGACCTGACGCGTCTGCTTGTCGGCTCCGAGGGGACGCTGGGCATTATCACCGAGGTGCAACTGAGGCTGTTCGGCATTCCCGAGGCAATCTCGGCGGCTGTCTGCTCGTTTCCGACCCTGGAAGGCGCGGTCAACTCGGTCATCCTGACCATCCAGATGGGTATTCCGGTGGCCCGCATCGAACTCTTGGACGAGATCCAGATGGATGCCATCAATCGCTATTCCGACCTCGACTATCCGGTTCAACCGACCCTGTTCTTCGAGTTCCACGGCAGCACGCACGGGGTCGAGGAACACGCCGAGACCGTCGGCGGGATCTGCGCCGAGCTCGGCGGCGGCGACTTTCGCTGGGCGACCCAGCAGGAGGACCGCAACAAGCTGTGGCAGGCCCGCCACGACGCTTACTATGCCTGCCTCGCCTTGCGGCCGGGGGCGCGGGGCGGGGCGACCGATGTCTGCGTGCCGATCTCGCGCTTGGCCGAATGCCTCCTGGAGACCCGGCGCGACGTGGACGCTGCGGGCCTGCTGGCGCCGATCGTCGGGCATGTCGGCGATGGCAACTTCCATCTCGTCTTCGTACTCGACCCGGAAGACAAGGAGGGGTGGACCCAGGCGGAGGCCGTCAACAAGCGCATGGTCGAGAGGGCCTTGGCGATGGGCGGGACGTGCACCGGCGAACACGGGATCGGCTATGGCAAGATCAAGTATCTCAATGCGGAGCACGGCGAGGCGGTGGCCATCATGCGCCAGCTCAAATCCGCCCTCGATCCCGACAACATCATGAATCCCGGCAAGATCGTCGAGCCCTGAGGCTGCGCGCAGGGTGGGGGCCTGAATGGTGAGGGATGATATCCGGGAATGGTTTTCGGGCGAACGGCGAATAATCGCCGGAGACCCATTGCGAGGCCTTCGGCCCAGGCGGGGCCGCGCCCGGCCGGCTCGAAGGTAGCCGTTGAGGGCCAAGGGCATGGCTGCTATGGAAATCCCCTATTACCCGCGGCCGAGTCTCTGGGGGCATGGCGCGGTCGCGCGTGCGGGCAAAGGGATAGGCCTTGCGGAAAGTCTTGATCGCTCTCGGTGCCGTGCTGGCCCTGCTGGTCGCCGCTGTTCTGGTCGGACCCAGCCTGGTCGACTGGAACGCCCATAAGGACCGCATCGTCGCGGAGGTGCACAAGGCGACCGGGCGCGACTTTTCGATTCAAGGGGATATGAGCCTGTCGCTGTTGCCGGTGCCGGCCTTGTCGGCCCAGGGCGTGCGCCTGGCCAGCATCGAGGGCGGGTCCTCGAAGCCGATGGTGGAGCTCAAGGAGCTCCGCGTACGCATCGCGCTGCTGCCCCTCATCGAAGGGACCATTCAAGTCGAGCGGATCCTTTTGGTCGAACCCAAGATTCTGCTCGAGGTGCTGCCCGATGGACGGCGCAACTGGTCGTTCGCCAATGGGTCGGTGGCGGCGGATGGCTCGATCGGCTCCGGAGCCTCGGATCTCGACATTCGCTTCGATGACGTTTCGATCGAAAAGGGCACCTTGATCTA
>JAUVQB010000290.1 GCA_030598385.1 Alphaproteobacteria bacterium
AGACTCCGGGAGAGCGGGCTGCTCTACCCCTGCTTCTGCACCCGAAAGGAGATCCAGCGGGAGATCGCCCGCTCTGGTCAGGCGTCGCATGGCCCCGACGGCCCGCTCTATCCCGGCACCTGCAGAGGCCTCGGCGAGGGCGCGCGGCGCGCCAGGGTCGCCGACGGCCGGCCTTATGCCCTGCGCCTCGACGTGGGCGCGGCGACGGCGGCGGCGGTGGCGGCGGCCGGCCCGCTCACCTGGATCGAACACGGCCGCGGTCTCGATGGCGCCGCCGTCCCGGCCGAGCCTCGGATCCATGGCGACGTGGTGCTGGCGCGCAAGGACGTGCCGGCCAGCTACCACCTCGCGGTCACCCTGGACGACGCCGAACAGGGGATCACCCTGGTCACCCGCGGCGAGGATCTGGCGCCGGCGACCCACGTCCACCGCCTGCTTCAAGCCCTACTCGGTCTGCCGGTCCCCGCCTGGCACCACCACGGCCTTATCGCCGACGCGGCCGGCCGCCGCCTCGCCAAACGCGACGACGCCCGGGCAATTCGAACCCTACGGGAACAGGGCCTGAGCCCTACCGAGGTGCGTGGACTGGCGGGCGTCCCGGAAGCTTAAGCGCCAAGCTTCGGGGGTGATGGACCGCACTCTCGTGGGTCGGTGTAGGCATTCAGGCGCTGGGCCGCGGCCCGGGCGAAGCGCAGGATCAGCGCCCGGCGGCGCGATCCGTTCACCGGCTGGGCCTGGGCCGGGGTCAGGATCAGCGCCTCGTAAGCGTCGGCCACCATGACGCCGCACTCGCCCGGCAGCAGCTCGCGGGGAAAATCCTCCGGCACCGCGAAGTAGAAATAGTCGCAAAACTCCAGGTATTCGGGCCATTTTCCGTCGCTGCGGAAGTCGGCGACGCTGGTCTTGATCTCGACGATGGTGACGCGGCCATCGTCGTCGACCGCGATCACGTCGACCCGCCGACCGGTGCGCAGGGTGAATTCGGTGAGCGTCTCGCCGCCGTGCGCCCTGAGCGTGCGCGAAACGCCGCGCGCCAAGGCCGCGGCCAGACGCTCGTCCGCCGCCGCCGGCCCGCTTTCGCCCTGTTTTTCGTCGTCCCGCTGGTCTTCCTCGGCGCCCACGGCCCGTCCCTCCCGTCGACAGCGGCATATCGCTTTCAAGAGGCTAACCGAGTAAGCCCCGCGACGGAACGGCCCTGAGCCAGACTCAGATTTTCACGATGGACAAGAGGACAAAGAGCGCTGCCAAGAGGCCTAGCGACATGACGAGATAGGCCAGCCAATCTCCCATATCGCCTGGCAGGCCGTTGCGCGGGCGAATGACCCTGCGCCGGTCGCGGCCCAGCAGGAAGACCAGATAAAACCTCCGCCAGGCCAGGGGGAAGGTGCAGCGGACATCGACCACGTGACGGGTGGCGCCGCGATCTCCGAACATGGCCCGGATGGCGTGGCGCTGCTCCTTGGTGAAACTGGCGGCCACCGCCGGATCGATCCTGCGGAAGTAGTGGGCCAGAAATTCGTCGTCCGAGAGGCGCCCGGCGCGGCGCGGCCGGGCGGTGGTCGATTGGGATTGGGAATTTGGCGCGACCGCCGCCGGCCGGTCGGATTCGACCCCGGCCGCGGGTCCCGCGACGGCCTCTAGCTGCTTGCCCCGATACATGCCGGCCAGTGTGCGGCCGGGCGAATTAGGGAACTGTTAAGGGCCAAGGTAAAGACGCCGACCGCCATTCGCTTGTGGCGAGAATTCGGATAAACCGACGTTCACCCCAACGCTGACCGAGCCCGGCAACACGGACAGCAACCGGCTGCCTTTGGCCACACTTGAGAGGCCGCAAATGCGGCGGGGCCACTAGGCTCAGCTGGCTACGGGCTTCTCGGCGCCGTTTTCGCCCGCACCGGTCTTGGTGCCGCCGGCGACAATGCTGGCTGGCGCCTTCGACGACTCCGAAGCGGGTGCCTTGAGGCCCGAAGCCTTCGTGTCACCGGCTGATGTCTTGGCACCGGCTGATGTCTTGACACCGGGCTGGAGACGCCGGCACATGCCTTCGAGCTGGGCTCCGGCCTCGATCGAGAGCGTCTCGTGGACCACGTCCCCTGCGACCTCGGCGGTCTTGGCCAGGGTGACCGCCTGGGCCTCGATCTGGCCTTTCACGTTGCCGCTCACGCGGACCGTCTGGCCGTAGATGGACCCGCTGACCCGGGCACCCTCGCCGACGGTTACGGTTTGGCTCTTGATGTCGCCCTCGACCGTGCCCTCGATTTGAATGTCGCCGGCACAGTGCAGGTCGCCGATGACCTTGAGATCGGCGCTGATGATGGAGGGCATGCCCGGACCCTTGCTGGCGGACGGTTGGGCCGATGGGCCCGACATGCTTTCGGATCCGGAATAATCGGACTCGCTGCCTTTGTTGAACATCTTGTGAGGTTCTCCTTAGGTTTGAGATTCGGGTTCCTTTAAGGGCGCTTGAGGTCCTCCAGCGGGTGCAAGCGCCAAGGCCGCCGCCCCTCCAGATAGGCGCCGGGCTCGATCGACAGTTCCCGATGGGTGATATGACCGATGACCCTGGCGGTCCGCGCAACCGAGACAATGGCGGCAACCACCGGACCCTCCACCAAGCCGTGGATATCCACGGCTTCGGCAACGATTTCTCCGTGTACCTCTCCGCCTTCTCCGACCTTGACCTTGCGGCTGCGGATGTTGCCCTCGACGGTCCCCTGCACTTCAATCTCGCCCTCGCTGGTCAAATCGCCCACGATTATGGCCGCATCGCCGATCACCGAGGACTCCTCGCCCTCGGGAATCTCGATGGAAGCGCCTGCGCTCCACGCGGTTGGGACAGAACTGACCTTGGAGAACATAGCTCACCGTCGATTCGGACTGTCGGCCGATATGGCTCAGCTGTCAATGATGTCGGTAGATGAGAGCCGGCGAAGGCCCCAGCCCAATCCCCAGCCCAGGCCCCAGCCCAATCCTGTGGGGACTGCGTCCTTGCACGCATAGGCTTCTTGCGCTCCCATGAATCGGGGCTGGCTCGCCCCGGTTTTGGTTTAACATGACGGCATCTGATTAAGAGTTTGCAAAGGAATCGGGGACCGCGCCCATGACCGGAC
>JAUVQB010000299.1 GCA_030598385.1 Alphaproteobacteria bacterium
CACCCTTCTGCCTCTACCGCCCAGGTCCCCCGAACTGAACCCGGTCGAGAACATATGGCGGTTCATCCGCGACAACTGGTTGTCAAACAGGGTCTTCTCATCCTACGACCAAATCGTCGCCCTTTGCTGCGAAGCATGGAACAAGCTCAGCGACCAGCCCTGGATAATCATCTCCATCGGACGACGGAAATGGGCCTATGGGTTCTGATCAGTGCAGCTTGGTAGTATCCCTCCGGCCGGGGCCGCGGCAGAGCTGGTTTCCTGTCTTTTGATGTTGGTCTATGGTCGGGCGGGGGTTATGCGGCCAAGGTGTCGGCTGCCTTGGAGTTCTTCCAGTTCCAGGGCAGAAGTTCGTCGAGGCGCCGGGACGGATGGTCGGCGATGCGGGCGAGCACGTCGGCGAGCCAGGCTTGAGGGTCGACGTCGTTCATCTTCGCGGTGACGATCAGCGTGTAGATGATCGCGGCCCTGTCACCGCCGCGATCGGAGCCGGCGAACAACCAGGCCTTGCGGCCGAGCGCGATGCCGCGCAGGGCCCGTTCGGCGGCGTTGTTGGTCAGGCAGATGCGGCCGTCCTCGAGGAACCGGGTAAAGCCCGGCCATCGCTTGAGCATATAATCCATGGCCTTGGCGACCGGGGCGTGACGGGAGAGCCGCTTACGTTGCTCGCGCATCCAGGCCTCGAGATCGGCGAGCAAGGGTGCCGATTGTTCGGCGCGGACGGCAAGCCGCTGTTCGGCACTCTTGCCGTTGATCTCGCGTTCGATGTCGAACAGGGCGTCGATGCGCTTCACCGCTTCGAAGGCCAAGGGTGAGATGATGGTTCCCTGCTTGCCCTTGTTCGCTTTCGACGCGATGTCGGCGAGGACGAAGAACTTGCGCCGCCCATGCGCCCAGCAGAGCGCCTCGGTGACCGGCTCCGGCGATCGGTCGGGCGTGGTGAGCCGGTTGTATCCGGCATAGGCATCGGCCTGAAGGATCCCGGCAAAGCCGGTCAGATGCCGCTCGGGATGCGTGCCCGATCGGTCGCGCGAATAGTAAAACAACGCCGCCGGCGGGTCGGCGCCGGCGAACGGCCGATCATCGCGCACATAGACCCAGGCGCGCGCCACTTTGGCCTTGCCCTTGGCCAGCACGGGCACCGTCGTGTCGTCGCCATGGACACGCTCGGCGGCAAGCACATGCGCCGCGATCAAGTCATGGAGCGGCCTGAGCACGGCGGCGCAGGCGCCCACCTGGTCGGCCAGGGTCGACAGGCTGAGCTCCACGCCCTCGCGGCGGTAGCGCTCGCTCTGCCGGTTCAGCGGTTGATGCTGGCCATACTTCTCGAACAGGATCATCGCCAACAGGCTCGGGCCCGCCCATCCGCGCGGGGTCACATGGAACGGTGCCGGCGGTTGCGAGATCTTCTCGCAATCCCGGCAGCTGAACTTCTCGCGCACCGTCTGGATCACCTTCCATTGGCGCGGGATCACCTCCAGCGTCTCGGTAACATCCTCGCCGAGCTTGCAAAGCCTGTCCGAGCCACAGCAAGCACAGACCGCGGGCGCCGGGACGACCACCCGCTCGCGCGGCAGATGCTCCGGGAAAGGCTTGCGCGACGGCCTCTTGCGGGTGAACGACGTGACCCCAATTGTCCCGGGCAAGGCCCGCGCCGCCGCCTGCTCGGCGGCAAGCTCGTCCTCGCTCGCGCTCGCCTCCAGCTCCTCGAGCTCCAACTCCAGTTGGTCGAGCAGGCGCGTCTTGCGCTCCGAGCGTTGCCCGTAGATCTCGCGCCGCAGCTTCTCGATCTGCAGCTTCAGCGCGGCGATGATCGCCTCGGCGTTCGAGGCCTCCGCAACCGCCCGCATCGCTCTCGCTTCGGCTTCGTCCGCCCGGGCTTCGGCCACCACGAGGGCGGCACGCAGGGCTTCGATATCGGGCGATACGGCGCTGTTCATGGCGCCGAGTGAATCATACTTCGGCGGCTTTGTGGTGCTCTTTCTTGCTCCGACCCGTCATTTTTCCGCCGTCATCCCGCACGATCCGGGCGCCAGCTCCGAACCGGGTTCCGCCAGTCGATCCCCTCGAGCAGGTAGCCCAGTTGGGCAGCGGAAATCGCGATCACGCCGTCCGCCGAAGACGGCCAGATGAACCGGCCTCGCTCCAGCCGCTTCGCATAGAGCGAGGTTCCCAGCCCGTCATCCCACAGAACCTTGATCAGGTCGCCGCGACGCCCCCTGAACACGTAAAGATCGCCGGCATGCGGATCGCGCCCCAGCGCCTCCTGCACTTGCAGCGTCAACCCGTTCATCCCCCGGCGCATGTCGGTCGTACCCGTCGCCAACCACACCCGCACCCCGGAGGGAACCGGGATCATCGCCCAACCAGAGCCTTGATCACCGCCGCCGCCAAGTCCGGTGGGATCGATGCCGGAATACGGACGTGCGAGGAGCCGCCGACGGCAACTTCGATCGCCGGCAGCGCCGCGGGACCGCGATGCAAATCGCCACCGCCGTGGCCGTCGCCGTCATCGGGATCGACAGGCGCGACGATCACCTCGGCGAACCCGGCCGGCGCGTCGGCAAACTCCCGCCGCCACCGATAAATCAGGCTGGTACAAAGATCGGCTCGGCGCGCCACCTCCGCGACCACAGCCCCGGGCGCAAATGCCGCCGCAACAATCGCCCGCTTCTGCTCGTCGCTCCACCGACGCCGCCGCTCGGAACCCGTGATGATATGAACCTGGGACATCGCACCGTCTCTTGCACCGGTGCAAACACCGGCGTTTGCACCAGTGCCGGATCAGGCCACATCAACCCGTCGGACAAAAGACGGCCTTCCCCGGAGGGATACCGTCTTAAGCGGTTCGAGGTTTTGACGAGGCTTAACGTATTGATTTTCTTATATTTGAGTGCGCAAGGTCGGCACTACAAACGGGCGGCTCGGTCAGCGGCTGGCGGCGGGGTGTGCGGTGATTCTGATAGCCGAAGGCAACTGCGTCGCCGCGAGGCGGGGTGGGGAGGAAGCCGGAGGCGAAACCCGGAGCCGACGAACAGGAACCGGA
>JAUVQB010000185.1 GCA_030598385.1 Alphaproteobacteria bacterium
GATGGCGTCAGATTGGATCGCCTGCCCCAGGCCCCTGCGGCCCCTGCGGCCCCTGCGGCGGCCGCGTCCGGCGGGCTTGAGGCCAGCCAGCCGGCTTGGCCGAGACTGCCCCTGGCCGTTTGGCTGGAGCGCGTCACCGTCGGCGAGGTCGCCCTCGGCCCCGAGGTGCTGGGCGAGCCGGCGTCCTTCCGGGTGGCGGGCCAGGCCACGAGCCAAGACGGCTCCGCGGTGGACGCCTCCTTGAGCCTGGAGCGGACCGACGGCAAAGCCGGCGAGGCCACGGCAACGCTCCGCTATGTCGTGGCAGAGGCCTTGCTCAATGTCGACGCCCGGGTGGTAGAGCCGGCCGGCGGCCTCATCGTCCGGGCCCTCGGCCTCGACCAGTCGGCCGCACTCGACGCGCGACTCAACGGTCGGGGCCCGCTGTCCGCCTGGACCGGCAAGCTTACACTCACGCTGGAGGATCTGGCCGAGGCCGAGGCCGAATTGCGGCTGCGCGGCGCGGAACAGACGGCCTTCTCGGCCACCGGCAAGATCGACATGGCGGCGGCCTTCGACGAGCTGCCGTGGCGCCTCGTGAGCGGCGGCCTCGACTTCGAGATCGCGGGCCAGTGGCGCGCACCCTCGACCCTCGTCCTCGACCGCGGCCGCCTCGGGAGTCCGGCGGTGGACCTGGCGCTGTCGGGCAGCATCGACCTGGACGACGAAACCCTCGAGGTCGAGGCCGCGGCACAGGTCGCAGATCCCCATATTCTGCAACCCTATCTGCCGCACGCCGAAACGACGGACTTCAGCCTGACGGCCGAGGTAAGCGGCAGCTTCGAAGCGCCCGAGATCGCCGCAAGAGCGACCGCCGGGAAGCTGGCGATGGACGACATCGAAGCCCGGGACCTGACCGCCGAGGTCACGTCGGACGGCCCCCTCTCGCAACCCCGGCTGTCGATCGGTCTGCAGGCCGGCAGCGTGACCGCGGCGGGCATCGCGGCCGGCGCCGTCTCGGCCACCGCCACATTCGCGCCGGAGGCCCAATTCGACTGGGATCGGCCGAAGGGAAGAGTCACCACCGCGGGAACCATCGGCGCGCTGGACCTGGCGGCGTTGGGCGACTGGCCGGCCGTGATAGGCCAACGCCTGGCCTGGCACTTGGACGCCGAGGTCGACCCGCAAAGCGGACAGATCCAGGACGCGACGGTGAGTCTCGAATCCGAGCGCGGCCGCCTCGCCGGCGAGGGGGACTTTGACTGGCAGAGCGGCGCCACGGACGCCAGTTTGCAGCTCGACTATGCTGACCTCGCCCCTCTGGGTCCGCTCCTGGGACTGTCCCTCGAAGGCAGCCTGACGGCGGCGGCCGAGGTGACGTCGCCCGGGCCGCTTGGCGTTCTCGACGCCGAGGTCACGGGGAGGATCGCCGATGTGGCGTTGCCGGATCCGGCCGCCCAGAGCCTGGTGGCGCCAGCCGTCGATTTCCGCGCCAAGGCGGCGCTCGACGAGACGGGCGCGCTCTCCCTCTCGGAACTGGAACTTGCCTCGCCCGCGGCCAAGCTCACCGGCGACATCGGCTTCGGCCCCGACTTTTCCGAGTTTTCGGCGGCCTATCGGGGGGAGATCGCGGATCTCTCGGTTCTGAGCGACGCGCTCGGCCAGCCTCTCTCCGGATCGGCGGTCGTAACGGGCCGGGCAAAGGGCGGATTCGCGGCCCTGGAGATCGTCGGCGACCTCGAGGTCCCGGAAGGCGCCGTCGCGGCCGTGCCTGTCGAGGCGATGACCGTCGCGTTCACGGCCTCCGATGTTCCCGCGCGACCCAGCGGCCGCATTGCCGCGGCATTCCGGTCCCCGGTCGGAGAGGTAAAGGCAAAAACGGATTACCTCATGGGGCCGGACATCCTCGATCTCACCAACCTCTCCCTCGCCGCGAACGGCCTTGAGGCCGATGGCCGCGCCCAGGTGCCGCTCGGCGGCGCGCCGGTCACCCTCGGCCTCGACGGCCGGTCGGAGGATCTGTCGCGATGGCTCGCCTTGGCCGGCCTCGAGGGCGGCGGCCGAGGCTCGTTCCGGCTCGATCTCACGCCCGACGGCCGCCGTCAGGCCGGCCGCCTGGAGGCCAAGCTCGAGGCGGCCAGGGTGGCTCTCTCGTCCGGGGAGAGCCTGACGGCCGAGGAGCTGACGGTCACCGTCGACGGGGCCGATTTGCTGGGCAGCGCCAGCGCAGAGGCCCGTCTTGCCGCCAGCAGTCTTGCGGTTTTCGATCTGGATCTGGCGACATTGGTCATCGCGGCGTCGGGCGGCCCGGCGGGCGGCGATGTCCGCGTAACCGCGGCGGGCGACTGGTTCGGCGCGTTGCGTTTGGACACCGCCGGCCGGGTGGCGATCGACGGCGAGCGAATCCAGGTCGAGGTTTCGCGACTGAGCGGCCATGCCCTCGAGGAAGACCTCGAGATGCAACAGGCGGCCCTGTTCGCCGTGGACGGTTCCTCCATGGAGCTTTCAGGACTCGATCTCGCTTACGGAAAGGCCCGTCTGCGGGCGGCCGCGCGCCGCGCCCCGGATCATCTGTCCGCCGATATCACGGTCGAGAATCTTCCGGTCCGGGCATTGCAGCCAGTGTTCGACCTGCCTCTCGCCGGCGGCCACGGCGATGCGAGCCTGCAGATCTCGGGCACGGCCGCGGCGCCCAGCGGCGAGCTGACGGTCGCGGTTCGCCAGGCACGGATCGCCGAGCTTCCCGAGGTTCCTCCCGTCGATCTCGACCTCCAGGGACGTTGGCAGGACGGTGTCCTTGCCTTGTCGGGACGGCTCACCGGGCTGACGCAGGAGGACGTGGTGGTTTCTCTCGACCTGCCGCTGCGGCTGAACCCCGAGACCCTGGTTCCCGAGGTGCCGCCGGACCGGCCGCTTGCCGGCAAGCTGGTCTGGCAGGGTCCTATCGATCCCCTCTGGGCCCTGGTGCCGACGGACCGGCACGAGCTGAGCGGCTTCGGCGATGTGCAGGTCTCGTTGGCCGGCACCCCCGCGGCCAAGAAGCTCGGTGGCGCGTTCGAGCTGCGCAAAGGCCGTTACGAAAGCCTCGAGGCGGGGACTCTCTTGAGCGAACTGGAACTCACCGGAGATCTCGCGGAAAACCGTATCCAGCTCTCCCGCCTGAGCGCCAAGGACGGCGCGGCCGGGTCGCTGGAGGCGAGCGGCGTCATCGAGCTTGGACAGGACCAAGGCTTTTCGGGCGACGTCGCGGCCAAGTTCGAGAAATTCGCGCTGCTGCGCCGAGACGACATCACGGCCATCGCCAAGGGCGAACTCCAGGTGACCGGCTCGGGGCGCCGATCGCGCCTCGAAGGACGGATCGAGACGGACACGGTCGAGGTCCATATTCCCGACCGCCTGCCCCCGGACGTGGTCGAACTCGCCGTCGTCGAAGAGGGCGCCCCGCCGCCCGAGGCCACGGCGAACGGCGAGCCGGCGGCGGCGCCCGGCGGCCACCGCATGTCGTTCGATCTCACCATCGATATTCCCCGCCGGGCCTTCATCCGCGGGCGCGGCATCGATTCCGAGTGGGCGGGCAGGCTCAAAGTCTCAGGCACCGCCGCCGAGCCGGTGATCCAGGGGACACTGAACCTGGTCAGGGGACAGATCACGGGCCTCGGCAAAACTTTTCAGCTCGACGAAGGAAGAGTCGAATTCCTCGGCACCGCATCGATCGATCCGGACCTCAACATCGTGGCCCGCCGCAATACCGACGACCTCGACGTCACGGCCACGGCGTCGGGCCCGTTGAGCAATCCGCGCCTGACCTTCACCTCGGTGCCGGAGCTGCCCGAAGACGAGGTTATCTCCCAGGTCCTGTTCGGCAAGTCGACGAGCCAGCTCTCGGCGGTCGAAGCGGCGCAGTTGGCGTCCTCGGTGGCGGAAATAACCGGCCAGGGCGGCGGCGTGACCGGCATCCTCGGCCGGGTTCGCTCGACTCTCGGCATCGACGTGCTTCGTCTCGAGTCCAGCGAAACGGACGACTCCACGCCGGGCGTCGCGGCCGGGAAATACCTGAGCGAGGAGGTCTACATAGGCACCACACAGGGCGCGGAAACGGACTCCGGCACCGCCGAGGTCGAAGTGGAAATAACGCCCAACATCTCGATCGGGTCCGAAGTGGGCCAGCAGGGCCAAAGCGATGTCGGCGTCAAGTTCAAGTGGGACTATTGACGCC
>JAUVQB010000483.1 GCA_030598385.1 Alphaproteobacteria bacterium
CGAGGCGGCCGACCTCGTAGTCCGCAAGGCGGCCGGGCTGTTCGATGCCGGCGAGGCTTGCGGGGCGGAAGCCAACATGGCCAAGCTGCTTGCCTCCGAGGCTTCCTGGGCCGCCGCGGAAGCCTGTTTGCAGACCCACGGCGGATACGGTTTTGCCGAGGATTTCGATGTGGAGCGTAAGTTCCGCGAAACCCGCCTGTATCAGGTGGCGCCGGTCTCCACCAATCTCATCCTGAGCTACCTGGCAGAGCATGTGTTGGGCCTGCCCCGGTCGTATTGAAGGGCCGAAGATGATCCCTTGGAGTCGCGGATTTCGTGAACAGACGGAAAGCTCCACGCGGTGAGTGATCCAAACCTTTGGCGCGCGTGGATTGGCCGTGAGCAGATCGTCGAGGACGTGATGGATCCGGCGCGGGCCGAGGCGCTGCACGCGACCCTCGGGCGGCCCGGGCCGCCGCCGGCTGCGGGTGGTCCTTTGCCGCCCCTGTGGCATTGGATCTATTTCTGGTCGATCGCCCCCATGGCCGAGCTGGGTCCCGACGGCCACCTGGCCTTGGGCCGTTTCCTGCCGGATATGGGTTTGCCCCGGCGCATGTGGGCCGGTAGCCGCTTCACCTTTCACCGCAGCCTGAGCCTGGGAGCGCCGGCCGAGAGGCGTTCGACCATAGCCGACGTGGTGTCCAAGGAGGGCCGCAGCGGCCCGTTGGCTTTCGTGACCGTCCAACACCGTCTGTCGGACGCCGACGGGCTCTGCGTCGAGGAACAGCAGGACCTGGTGTTTCGAAGCGCCCAGAAACCGGGGGCGCCGCCGGCGCCGCCCAAACCTGCTCCGTCGAATGGGCCGGCATGGAGCCGTCGCGTCACCCCGGACCCGGTTCTGCTGTTTCGCTATTCGGCGCTGACGTTCAACGGGCATCGCATCCACTATGACCGGGACTTCGCGTGCGACACGGAGGGCTATCCCGGCCTCATCGTCCACGGTCCCTTGCTGGGCCTGCTGATGTGCCAGCTCGCCATGGACGAGAACGGCCCACGGCGACCGGCCGGCTACCGCTTTCGTCTGTCACAGCCGATCTTCGCTCACCAAAATTTTACCGTAGCCGGGTCGCCGTTGGACGGCGGACGAGAGGCGGAGCTGTGGGTGCAGAACGAGGACGGCGCTCTGGCGGCCGAAGGGAATCTCACTTTCGAATAGCCTCGGCGCGGCAGACCCTCGCCAAGGGCGCCGGTGCTAAAGCTCGGCCGAAGGATTGACGCGGCCGTAAGGACTTTCCAAGATGCGCGCTCGCGAAACGGACCGGACCGACCAGCCATGACCTCGAACGGCAAAGATTCCGCCTCGGACGTTCTGCGGGCGTTGGCCGGCGGCGACCGCCAAGCGCTTGCCGAGGCGCTCGATGCCGGCGGCGACCCGAACGCAAGGGATCGACGGGGCGTGCCGGCCCTCTGCGTAGCCGCGGGACGGGGAGATATCGAGGCCGTTCGCCTCTTGATCGAGCAGGGTGGGGATCCGAACCTCGCCAATGAGGTTGGAAACTCGCCCGTGATGATCGCTGCGGCGCGCGGCCGGCCCGAAGTTGCACGGGCCTTGCTCGAGGCGGGCGCGAATCCGGCCGCGACCAATGACTGGGGCCTGAGTGCGACGGATTGGGCGCAGTGGGCCAAAGACCCGGCCGAAATGCACGCCCTTCTCGTTGGTGGTGAGAGCAAGAC
>JAUVQB010000041.1 GCA_030598385.1 Alphaproteobacteria bacterium
CCCCATCAGCAGGCCGAGCAGAGAGAAGAAATAGAGGGTCCCGAACATCACCGGGAAGTCGCGCGCGAAGGCCGCCTCGAAGCCAAGCAGGCCGAGGCCGTCGAGCGAGAAGATGATCTCGATCAGCACCGAGCTGGTGAACAGCACGCTGATGAAGGCCGACGGGAAGCCGGCGATGACGATCAGCATGGCGTTGCGGAACACGTGGCCGTAAAGCACGCGACCCTCGCTCAGCCCCTTGGACCGCGCCGTCACCACATATTGCTGGTTGATCTGGTCGAGGAAGGAGTTCTTGGTCAGCATGGTGAGGGTCGCGAAGCCGCCGATCACCATGGCGGCCACGGGCAGCACCAGGTGCCAGAGGTAGTCGGAGATGCAGGCGAGCGACGTGGCGCAGGCGGCGAATCCGAGGCCGACGTAGTCGTCCGACAGGAGGCCGCGCAGAGGGAACCAGTCGAGATAGCTGCCGCCGGCGAAAACGACCAGTAAGAACACGGCGAAGAGGAACCCGGGGATCGCGTTGCCGACGATGACGAGAACGGAGGTCCAGATATCGAAGCGGCTGCCGTCGCGCACCGCCTTGGCGACGCCCAGCGGGATCGAGATCAAGTAGACCAGCAGCGTGGTCCAGATGCCGAGCGAGATCGAGACCGGCATCTTTTCCAGAACCAGATCGACCACCTCGCGGTCGCGGAAGAAGCTCTCGCCGAAGTCGAACACGATGTAGCTGCCGATCATCAGGACAAAACGCTCGTGCATCGGCTTGTCGAAGCCGAAGCGGCGCTCGAGTTCCTCGATGAATTCGGGATCGAGGCCCTGGGCGCCGCGATAGCGGCTGGTCCGGCTGTCCTGGCCGGCGGTAAGCAAACGTTCCTCGCCGCCGCCCGAGCGGGTGATCCGCTCGGTAATCGCGCCCCCTTCGCCGGTCAGTTGAGCGATCGCCTGCTCCACCGGGCCGCCCGGCGCCAGCTGTATGATCACGAAATTGATCGTCATGATCCCGAGCAGCGTGGGGATTATGAGCAGCAGGCGGCGGATGATGTAAGCGGTCATGTGGTGCGGACCATGGCTTGGCGGGCCTCAGGTTTGCGGTCTGTGGAGCGCGCGGCGGGCGAGGAAAGCTCCGGCGAGCAGCAGTCCCGCGAGCGCCGCGAGGCCCAGGCCGAGCCCCTGGCTTTCCTTGGGCGGGACGTCGCTCGCGAGCGGCTCGGTGGAGCGGCGCTGCTCGAGCCGGGCGGCTTTGACCGGATCGAACCACCAGAGCGACGTGGAGGTGCCGAACTTGGCAGGCTGCTCGGGCCGGGAGAACTTGTCCCAATAGAGAATGCGTTGCTTTTGCAGGTGCCAGTTGGGGATCACGAAGTGGTTCCACAGCAACACCCGGTCGAGGGCCCGGGTGCGCGCGACCAGGCTCTCGCGGGTCGGCGCGACGATCAGCAGTTCGATCAGCTCGTCGATGACCGGGTCCTTGATCCCGATGCGGTTGCGCGAGGCCGGCGAATCGGCCGCCGAGCTGCTCCAGAAATCCCGCTGTTCGTTACCCGGCGATTCCGATTCGCCCCAGCCGGACAGGATCATATCGAAGTCGAACGAACGAAGCCGGTTGATGTACTGGGAGGGATCGACCAAGCGGGGACGGACGTCGATGCCGAGGCGCTTTAAGTTGCGGATGAAGGGCAGCACGATGCGTTCGAGGTCGGGACTGGCGTAAAGGATCTCGAAAGTCAGCTGCTGCTTGGTCTCGGCATTGACCAGTTTCAGGTCCTCGACCAGCCAGCCGGCCTCGGCCAGCAGCTCGAAGGCGCGATTGAGGTTCTCCCGCGGCCAGCCCGATCCGTCGGTCGACGGCGCTTCGTAGACGGTGTTGAAAACCGCATCGGGAATCCGGCCGCGGTAGCGCTCGAGGATTTCCAGCTCCTCGCCCTCGGGAAGGCCCGTGGCGGCAAGGTCCGAGTTGGAGAAAAAGCTTTCGGTGCGGCTGTACTGGCCGAAGAAGATATTGCGGTTGGTCCATTCGAAGTCGAAGGCAAAGGCGAGCGCCCGGCGCACCAGCGGATCCTGGAATACGGGCCGCCGGATGTTCATGACGAAGGCCGCCATTCCGGTCGGCCGCTTATGCGGGACCTCGACCTTGTTGAGCCAACCGTCGCGCACCACGGGGACGTCGTATTCGAGCGCCCAGGCCTTCGCCTGGTTTTCCTCGCGGTAATCGATGTCTCCGGATTTCAGCGCGAGGCGTATGGCGGTCTCATCACGGTAGTAGTCGTAGCGAATCCGGTCGAAGTTGTCCTGGCCGCGGTTGATGGCGAGGTCCTTGCCCCAATAGTCTTTCACCCGTTCGAGGACGATGTGACGCCCGGCTTCGAAGTCCACCACCCGATAGGGGCCGCTGCCCAGCGGGGGTTCCAGGGTCGTCGACTCGAAATCGCGCCCTTCCGCCTCCCAATAATGTTTCGGGAGAACCTCGAGCTGTCCCACGATCAAGGGCAGCTCGCGGTTGCCGGACTCGGAGAAGCTGAACTTGACCTTGTGATCGCCGACTTTCTCCGCCTTCTCAACGCTTCCGTAGTAGAAACGGTAGAAGGGGTGGCCTTTGGTCTTCAGTGTCTCGAACGACCAGATCACGTCCTCGACCGTGATGGGCTCGCCGTCGTGCCAGCGCGCTTCGGGGCGCAGGGTGAAGGCCACCCAGGAGCGGTCCTCGGGCCACTCCACGCTCTCGGCTATGAGCCCGTACATGGTGAAGGGCTCGTCGCCGCTTCCATCCATCAGTGATTCATTGGCCGAGCCGCGGCCAGGCGTGCCCTTGGGGATGAACCGGTTGAAGCTGTCGAAGGTGCCGCGCTCGGCGAGCCTGAGCGTGCCGCCCTTGGGCGCGTCGGGGTTGACGTAGTCGAAATGGGTGAAATCGGGGCCATATTTAGGCTCACCGTGCATGGCGATGGCGTGGGCGCGGTGCACAAGTGGGTCGAGTTGGTCTGCCTCGACCTCGGTCAAGGGCACGGCGGGCAGCTCTTCGGCGCCGGCCACGGACACCAGGTCCAGGGGCACCAAAGCCGCCGGTATCAAAAGCAAGCCGGCGAACGTCGCGGCGAATCGGAGTCCCATTGGGTCCTAGCGATAACAAGCGGATGCGCCTTGTAAAGCTGATTTAGACCCTTCGGCCCGCTTCGCAAGGCAGGTGACCAAGTGTTCATCCGGGCCGGATCACGTTCGCGCGAGCAGATCGATCGCCGCGCGGTGCAGAGTGGCGTTGCCCGCCGCCAGGACGCGGCCGTCGGACTCGAGGCCGAGCGGCCGGCCCTGCCAATCGGTTATTACGCCACCTGCTCCCAAAACCACGGCGACGTGGGAGAGGTAATCGTAGGGGTCCATGTCGGCTTCGACCACCAGATCGTTGAAGCCCGAGGCGAGCAGGCCGTAGGCATAGCATTCGCCGCCGAATAGCGGCGTCCTGACTCGAGTGCGGACTCGCTCGAAAGCCTCGAAATCGGCGCCTTCGAACATCTGCGGCGAGGTTGTATAGAGCGCGGCGGCGTTCAGATCGGTGCAGGCCCGAGTCCGCGCCGCCCTCGTGCCGCGCCGGTCTCGATGGGTGGTCGGTCGGCCGGCGGCGCCAAGCCAGCGTTCGTCCATTTGCGGCATGTCGATGACGCCGAGGATCGGCCTGCCGTGGTGCAGCAAGGCAATGAGGGTGCCGAACTGGGCATGGCCGGTGGTGAAGCGCTTGGTTCCGTCGATCGGATCGAGCACCCAGACATGGTCGGCATCGGTCCTTTCGGCCCCGTGTTCCTCGCCCAGGATGCCGTGATCTGGGAAAGTCTCGGCGATCATCGACCTCAAGGCCGCTTCGGTTTCCCGGTCGGCGACCGTCACCGGGCTCGAATCGGGCTTCTGCTCGACTTCGAAATCGCCGCGAAAATAGTGTCCGATGATCTCGCGGGCCCGGTCGGCGAGGCTTTGCGCCAGGTCCACGAAAACCTCGGGGCAGGTGGGCTCTTCAGGCGAGGTCGTCATCGCTGGTACCGGACCGGATCGATTGCCGGCTTGCCGCCATCGCCCACCGGCGGGCATGCCAGAAAGACGGGGGCTTACTCGGGCAGCGGCGGCGGGCTGTCGCTCATGTACCGCATGTAAACGATAAGGTTTGCCCGGTCTTCCGGCTTTTTGAGGCCGGCAAATGTCATTTTGGTGCCCGGGGCGAAGTCCTTCGGCTTTTCGAGGAAAGCATTGAGGCTGTCGTAGGTCCAACTGTCGCTGGCCATGCCCGTGAGCGCGTCCGAGTACTTGTAGTCCTCGACGCTGGCGATCGGTCGGTCCAACACGCTCCACAAGTTTGGGCCGACCTTGTTGGCGCCGCCCTTGTCGAAGGTGTGGCAGGCGGCGCATTTCTTGGCCAACTTCTCCCCGTCCGCTTCCTTGGCCGAGGCCATCATGGCGGCCAGGTCATTGGCGGGCGCTTCTGCCTCGGCCCCCTCGGCGGGCTCGTTTTCCGAAACAGCCTCGGCACTCGCCTCGGGCAGCGGCGCCGGGCTGTCGCTCATGGACCGCATGTAGAGGATCAGGTTCGCCCGGTCTTCCGTCTTCTTGAGGCCGGCAAACGTCATTTTGGTGCCCGGGGCGAAATCCTTCGGTTTCTCGATGAAAGCATTGAGGCTGTCGTAGGTCCAGGTGTCGCCGGCCTTGCCCTTGAGCGCATCGGAGTAGCCGAAGCCCTCGGCGTCGGCGATCGGTTGCTCCAGTGTGTTCCACAGGTTCGGGCCGACCTTGTTGGCGCCGCCCTGGTCGAAGGTGTGGCAGGAGGTGCATTTCTTGGCGACCTTTCCCCCGGCCGCTTCATCGGCCGAGGCCAGCATGACGGCAATACCGTCGGCGGGCGCGTCTGCCTCGGCTCCTTCGGCGGGCTCGTCTTCCGAAACCGCGCCGGCAACCGAGTAGCTGGGCTCCGCCAGCTCGTGTGGATGCATGATGACACCCGCCAGAAACGCGCTGAAGCCGGCAACCACGCCGACCGTCAGCAAGGCCGCGACCATCTTGTTGATCTCAAGAGTGGACATGCCGCACCCCCCTTAGGCAGGATCGCTTTCCCCAATATTCTCCGTCCGGATTTCCCGAATCGGAGCCCCGAAACCGGACAATACCGGGCCGTGGCGGCGGCGACAATAGCAGGCCTGCGACAAAAGCGTTTTTCGCCCTCGCCCGCCCGGCTATTGTGCCGCCGGGCTGGGTCCCCAGGATCGAGCCCCGAGACTCGAGGATAGGGCGCAGAGCTGACCATGATGAGAGCGACTGCCAAACGCCGGTCGGCCGGGGGCCGGATGTAATGGCCGGATCGCCCGCCGCGCCGCTGCGCCCGCTGGTCGTCATACCGGCCCGGCTCGCATCGACCCGGCTGCCGGGCAAACCACTGGCGGACATCCACGGCGAGGCCATGATCGTTCACGTCTGGCGGCGCGCGGTCGAGGCCGATCTGGGGCCTGTGGTGGTGGCCTGCGGCGAGGCGGAGATCGCGGCTGCCGTCCGGGCGGCCGGGGGCGATGCCCTGGTCACAGAAGGCGACCACGCCTCCGGTTCGGACCGCATCTTCGAGGCGGTCGAGCGCCTCGACCCCGACGGAGCCCACGACGCCATCGTCAATATCCAGGGCGATCTGCCGACCATCGAGTCCGAGTCCGTGCGCGCCGCACTGCGGCCGCTGGCCGAGCCGGCGGTCGACATCGCCACCTTGGTGACCGAGATCGCCGAGCCGCGCGAGCGCCGGGACCCCAACGTTACCAAGGCCGCCCTGGTGGTCGACGAGGCAACGCGCTGCGGCCGGGCGCTCTATTTCAGCCGGTCGCCCGTGCCCTGGCCGGGAGAGGACGACAGCTTGCCGCTCTATCACCACATCGGGCTCTACGCCTACCGCCGGGCGGCGTTGAAACGCTTCGTGGCGCTGCCGCCCTCGCCGCTGGAGCGCCGCGAGCGGCTTGAGCAGCTGCGCGCGCTGGAAGCCGGCATGCGCATCGACGCGGCCCTCGTTGACACGGTTCCGCTCGGTGTCGATACTCCCGCCGACCTCAAGCGCGCCCGCGCGGCCTTGGCGCCGCCGGCTAAGCCGTAAAGGTCATCGCACGGCAGGGGCCAGTTCGACGAAATGAGTAATGACAAAAGCAACGTAATCGCCTTTCAGGGCGTCGCCGGGGCCTATTCGGACATGGCCTGCCGGGCGGTGCACCCCGAGATGACGACGCTGCCTTGCGGCACCTTCGAGGACACCTTCGCCGCCGTGCGCGAGGGCCCGGCGGCGCTCGCCATGATCCCGATCGAAAATTCCAGCTCTGGCCGGGTCGCGGATATCCATCATTTGCTGCCGGATTCGGGACTGCACATCATCGCCGAGCACTTTCAGGTGGTGCATCATCAGCTGCTCGCCGCCAAGGGGGCGAGCCTGGACACGGTGAAGACGGTGCGCAGCCACGTCCAGGCGCTCTCCCAGTGCCGCGAATTCACCCGCGCCCATGGCCTGAAGGCGGTGGCCCATGTGGATACCGCCGCCGCCGCGGCCGAGGTCGCCAAGCTCGCCGACCCGAGCCAGGCGGCGATCGCCTCGGAACTGGCCGGCGAGCTGCACGGCCTCGAGATCCTGATGCGCGACGTGCACGACGCGGCGCACAACACCACCCGCTTCCTGATCATGGCCGAGGAGCCGATCGACCCGGAGCCCGACGCCGGCTTGGTGATCACGAGTTTCGTATTCCGGGTGCGTAGCGTGCCCGCCGCCCTATACAAGGCGCTTGGCGGCTTCGCCACCAACGGCGTCAACATCACCAAGCTGGAGAGCTATATCATCGACGGCGGCTTCACCGTCGCCCAGTTCTACGCAGACGTGGAAGGCCATCCCGACCACCGGCTCATGCGCCTGGCGTTGGAGGAATTGGGCTTCTTCTCCCGCGAGGTGAAGATCCTCGGGGTCTATCCGGCCTCGGCCTTCCGCGAGCACGGCGTGGGGGAGGGCTAACGCCTTCCCGGCGGTCGTCCTAAAGCGGTTCTAGGTGGATCTGCGCCGGCTGGAGCCGAGTCTTGGCGAAGCGAAAACACCCTAGCCCTCGGCGAGCCAATCCTCGATCAGGCGCCGGGCGATCGAGTCCCCGCGCGGCAGGCGCAATTCATCATCCTCGCCCAGGTTCAGAAGAGTATCCCGGCTGTACCAGTTGGCCGATTCCAGCTCCTCGTCATAGACCGTGAGCGGCGCCCGCTCGGCGCGGGCGTGGAAGCCCAGCATGAGCGAGGCCGGGAACGGCCAGGGCTGGGAGGAGTTGTAGCGGATGCCCGCCAGCGGCACCTGGAGGCCCGCTTCCTCGAGCACCTCGCGGGCGACCGCCTCTTCCAGGCTCTCGCCGGGCTCGACGAAGCCGGCCAGGGTGGAATGCAGGCCAGGGGGCCAGCCGGGCCGCCGGCCGAGCACGCAAGCCTCGCCGTCGTGCACCAGCATGATGACCGCCGGATCGGTGCGCGGGAAATGCTGGTGGCCGCAGGACGGGCGCGTGCAGACCCGTAGGTGTCCTCCCTTGCGGCTCTCGGTCGGCGCGCCGCAGCGCCCGCAGAAGCGGTGGTGCCGGTGCCAATGCATCAGGCCCCGGGCGTAGGCGAGGATCGATCCGTCGCGCTGGGGCAGGAGCGCTCCGACCTCGCGCAGGTCGCGAAACTCGCTCAGGCCGTCGAGGGCGAGCGCCTCAAGCGGCATCTCGTGTTCGGAGAAGTCCAGGGCGACATAAGCCGTGGCGGCGGATTGGGCGGCCTCGAGGCCGAGGAACACCTGCTCGCTGGCCCGTTGGGCCATGGCCAGGGCGTTTTCGCCGCTGAGCCAGGACACCGTCGGTCCCTCCGCACTGCTGGCTGCAACCAGGTTTTGCGAGCGCCAGACCGCCACGAAGCGGGTGGCGGGATCGCGCAGAATTCGCCCCATGGCGCCCTCGTCGCCGCGCAGATGATCGGCCCGGTCGAGCCCGGCACCGCTGTATACGTTGGGGCGCGTCATGGCCGGCAAGGTGGCATAGGCCCGCTGGCGAGGCAATTCCGCGCGGCCTTGCGGAGGGCTTTCGCCGTGGCCGCGCGATCCCCCCTTGCGCGGGCGGGCGCGAGACCTGATATAGTGCCCTCGGGAGGCTGGCGGCGGACGGGCAGCTCGCCAACCCGGTCAGGCCCGGAAGGGAGCAGCCGTAACGAGATTCGCCCGGGTCGCTGTTCCAGCCTTCCACCCGCGCGCCGCCAGAGATTTTGCAGCGGCACCGACAACAAGCTTTCCAAAAAGAGCGCGACGGTGAGGCAAGACAAGGACACGAGCGAGGCCGCAGACGGGACCCGGCCGGCCTACCGCGTGCTTGCGCGCAAGTACCGGCCGGCCAGCTTCGCCGACCTGATCGGCCAGGACGCCCTGATCCGCACCCTCACCAACGCAATTTCCAGCGGCCGCTTGGCCCATGCCTTCATGCTGACCGGCGTGCGCGGCGTCGGCAAGACCACGACGGCACGGATCCTCGCCCGGGCGCTCAACTGCGTCGGCCCCGACGGAACGGGCGGCGCGGCCGCCGAGCCCTGTGGACAGTGCGAGCACTGCCTGGCGATCGCCGAGGACCGCCATGTCGACGTGATCGAGATGGACGCGGCCAGCCGCACCGGCATCGACGATATCCGCGAGCTGATCGAGGGCGTGCGCTACCGGCCGGTCACGGCCCGCACCAAGGTCTACATCATCGACGA
>JAUVQB010000455.1 GCA_030598385.1 Alphaproteobacteria bacterium
CGTGCAGCAGGCCGACCGCGTTGTGCTCGGCGTCATCTGAGCGGAAGGAGTTGGAGCAGACCAGCTCGGCCAGTCCGCCGGTCTGGTGCGCGTCGGTCGCCCTGAGGGGCCGCATCTCGTGCAGGATAACGGGCAGTCCGGCCCAAGCGATCTGCCAGGCCGCTTCGCTGCCGGCGAGACCGCCGCCCACCACATGGATGGTCTTGTCGGGGTCAGCCGTCATGGCTCAGCCGGCGCTTAGGTCGTCAGCCGGCGTGTGGCCGTAGGGCTCCTTACCGTGCCGGTTGGTCTCGTAGCGCGGCAAATGGTCGGCGGTGTCGAACCATGGAAGCCGTTCGCCGTGGAACACGTGGACCGAGGCTGGCAGCGCGTTCGGGTCGTCGAGGGTGCCGATGTGGAACTCGATCAAGGATTGACCGCGCGGATCGCTCTCCCAGGTGAGGGTGGTCCCGCAGTCGGCGCAGAAGGCGCGCTTCACGCCCGGCGAGGAGGTGTAGACCTTGCGCTCGCCCTTGGTGAAGCGGACTTGGCCCGCCTCGAACGACGCCAGGGTCACCAGCGGCGCGCCGGTGTGGCGGCGGCAGGAATTGCAGTGGCAGTGGGTGACGATGATCGGCTCGCCCACGGCCTCGAAGCGGACCGCGCCGCACATGCAGCCGCCGGAAGTGCGGCGTTCGGGCTGGTCGGCCATGGTGGTGCCTCCTCTGTCTCGCTCCATTCTAGTGCGTCGGCCATCCGCGGCACAGGAGGAACGGCGACTTCGGCGCGGATTCCGGCTCAATACCGGGAGGGCACTGGAAGCGAGCGCACGGGCGCGGTACAAGGGAAGCGGGCATGCGGCGCGGCCAATAAAACAAACATCGCGCCGCTTTTGGGGGGCCAAGCCGAAAATGCCTGAAATGCCGGAAGCCGGCGGCTATCTGCTCGAAGTCATCGTCGTACTGGCTGCGGCGGTGGTCTCCGTTTTCCTGTTCCAGCGGTTCGGCCTCGGCGCGGTGCTGGGATACCTGGTGGCCGGCGCGGTGATCGGGCCGAGCGGCTTCGCCCTGGTGGCCGATGTCGACACGATCCAGGCCCTGGGCGAGCTGGGGGTCGTCTTCCTGCTGTTCACGGTCGGTCTGGAGCTGCCGTTCGAACGGATCCGGGTGATGCAGGCCCGCGTCTTCGCCCTCGGCGCCGCTCAGGTCTTCGTCACCGCGCTGGCGGTGACCGGCGTCGCCGTCCTCATCGGCGTACCGCCGAGAACCGGCGTGGTGATCGGCGGCGCCCTGGCGCTCTCCTCGACCGCCATCGTGTTGCGAATGCTGGTCGACCGCGGCGAGCTGACCAGCCGGTTCGGGCGGTCTTGCTTCGCAGTCCTGCTGGTCCAGGACATGATGGTGGGGCCGTTCCTGGTGCTCGCGCTGGCCCTCGGTGGGGACGGCGAGATGCTCGGCCTGGCGGTGGGAGAGGCCATGCTCAAGGCCGTCGTGGCGGTGATGGCGATCCTCGGCATCGGGCGCGTCGTGCTGCGCTACGTCTTCCAGCAGGTGGCGGCCGTGCGCGATCCCGACGTCTTCATCGCGCTGTCGCTGGTCGTGGTACTGGCCAGCGGGCTCATGACCAAGATGGCGGGCCTGTCCATGGCCTTCGGTGCCTTCCTCGCCGGGATGCTGCTGGCCGAGACCCATTACCGCCATCAGGTCGCCGCGGACATTCAGCCGTTCCGCGGGCTCCTGCTCGGCCTCTTTTTCATGTCGGTCGGCATGAGCGTGGACTTCGGCCTGACGGCGTCCAAGGCGGGCCTGGTGATCGGTCTCGCAGTCGGACTGATCGTGCTCAAGGCGGCGATCCTGTCCGGGCTCGCCTTGATCTC
>JAUVQB010000131.1 GCA_030598385.1 Alphaproteobacteria bacterium
GCGGCGGAGGCGGTCTCCCGCAACCTGAGGGCCGCGGTGCCGCTGCCTGAGAATGCGGTCGTCTCAGCCTATTGGCCGATGGGAAGCGAGCTCGATCCCCGGCCCCTGATGAGGGAGCTTCTGGGGGCAGGCCACCAAATTGCGCTGCCGGTCGTGCGCGAGACAAACCAGCCTCTCGTGTTTCGCGCCTGGTCGCCGGGGGATGACCTCGAGCCGGCGGCGTTCAACACGCAGATTCCAAGCGCTGACAAGCCCGAGCTCACGCCCGGCGTGGTGCTGGCGCCTTTGCTGGCATTCGACCGTCGGGGCTATCGCTTGGGCTACGGCGGCGGTTTTTACGACCGGACTCTCGATAAATTGCGGGGTCGTGGCGAGGTGCTGGCCATCGGCTTGGCCTACGCGGGCCAGGAGGTGCCGGCGGTGCCGCACGGCCCCAACGACAAACGCCTCGATTGGATCATCACCGAGGTCGCAGCGATTCGCTTGGAGTAGGCATGGTGGAGTAGGTTTGGTGCGAATTCTTTTCTGTGGAGATATCGTTGGCCGTCCGGGCCGGGTTGCCGTGATCGGGCAGGTTCCGGAATTGCGCAAGAGCCTCGGCCTCGATTTCGTGATTGCCAACGGCGAAAATGCCGCCGGCGGGTTCGGGATCACGGAAAAGATCTGCCAGGAACTTTTCGACGCCGGCGTCGATGTCGTCACCGGTGGAAACCACATGTGGGATCAGCGCGAGGCCCTCCAATTCATCAACCGCGAGCCCCGCTTGATACGGCCGCTCAACTATCCGGCCGGCACGCCGGGCCGCGGCTCCGGCCTGTTTCCGGCCCCTCGGGGGCGAAAGGTGCTTGTGGTGAGCGTCATGACGCGCCTGTTCATGGATCCGCTCGACGATCCCTTTGCCGCGGTCGAGCGGGAACTGGCCAAGCACCGCCTCGGCGCCAGCGCCCAGGCCATCGTGCTCGACGTGCACGGCGAGGCCACCAGCGAGAAGATGGCCATGGGGCACTTCGTCGATGGCCGCGTGAGCCTTTGTGTCGGCACGCACACCCATGTTCCCACCGCGGACACCTTGGTTCTGACCGCTGGCACGGCCTATCAGACCGACGCCGGTATGTGCGGCGATTATGATTCCGTGATCGGCATGGATAAGGCCGTACCGCTTGCCCGTTTCACACGCAAACTGCCGACCGAGCGCCTATCGGTCGCCAAGGGCGAGGGCACGCTCTGCGGCGTGTTCGTCGAGACCGACGACACGACGGGTGCGGCCCTGCGGGCCGAACCCCTGCGGGTCGGCGGCCGCCTTTCGGGCACGATTCCAGCCGTTTAGCCGGTTCATGGCCGGTGCTGGACGGTGCCGTCGCGGGCCTTTCGGTCCCCAGCGAATCCTGTTAGAAGGCGCCGCAATATCGCCATAAAGCTGCACTAAGCCTGCACTCTGGGGCTGACACGGGCGCGGCAACATATGGTAGGCTGCCGCGTTTTCCTCCACCGCATCTAGAGTATCACCCCCCATGGCGGGCCATTCACAGTTCAAGAACATCATGTACCGCAAGGGCGCGCAGGACAAAAAGCGCGCCAAGCTGTTCTCGCGTCTCAGCCGCGAGGTCACGGTGGCCGCGCGCTCCGGCATGGCGGACCCGGACATGAACCCGCGGCTGCGCTCGGCGGTCGCCGCGGCACGCGCCGCCAACATGCCCAAGGACAACATCGAGCGCGCCATCAAGAAGGCGGCTGGCGGCGAGGACGAGGCCAACTTCGAGGAAATCCGCTACGAGGGCTATGGCCCCGGCGGCGCGGCGATCATCGTTGAGACCCTGACGGACAACCGCAATCGCACGGCGTCCGAGGTCAGGACGGCTTTTGGCAAGCACGGCGGCAGCCTGGGCGAGTCGAACAGCGTCTCCTTCCTGTTCGATCGGGTGGGCCAGATAGTTTACGACCGGGAGGTCGGGACCAACGACGAGGTCTTCGAGGCCGCGGTCGAAGCGGGCGCCGACAATGTCGAGTCGTCCAGCGAGACGCACGAGATCACCTGCGCGCCGGATGATCTCGCGACGGTTCGCGAGGCCTTGGAGGCGCAACTGGGGCCGTCCCGAGAGGCTCAACTGTCCTGGAAGCCTCTGTCGACGGTCCAGATCGAAGAGGCGGACGCCGACACCTTGCTCAAGCTCCTGGGCGCCCTTGACGAAAGTGACGATGTCCAGCAGGTCTCGGCCAATTTCGAGATTTCGGACGATGTCATGACCCGTCTCACGGCCGGATGAACGCGTTGGTGGAGACGGATTGCTGATGCGCCTGATTGGACTGGACCCCGGACTTCGCCACACCGGCTGGGGTGTGATAGATGCCGACGCAAACCGTCTGAGCCATGTGGCGAACGGGGTGGTCCGATCGGATCAGTCGTTGAGTCTGACGGAACGCCTCGTGCAGTTGCATGAAGCGCTGAAGCGCGTGCTCGAGACCTATGGTCCCGACGAAGCGGCCGTCGAAGCCTCGTTGGTCAATAAGAACCCGACATCTTCGCTCAAGCTCGGCGTCGCCCGCGGCGTCATCCTATTGACACCCGGCCTCGCCGGCCTGCCGGTCACCGAATATTTGCCGAACATCGTGAAGAAGGCGGTTGTCGGAACCGGCCACGCGGCCAAGGAACAGGTCCAGGCGATGGTCCGGCATCTGCTGCCCGGCGTCACCGTAGAGTCGCCCGATGCGGCCGACGCGCTGGCGGTCGCCATCTGTCACAGCCATTACGCGGCGACCCGGCGACGCTGGGCGGCGACGCAAGACGGCAACGAGATAGGCGCCGCCCGGGCAGCGGTCCGGCCGGCTGAAGGAACCGGCACATGATCGGCAAGCTTACCGGCGTGCTCGAGTCCAGCGGCGAGGACTGGGCCCTGGTCGATGTCCGGGGTGTCGGCTATCTCGTGTTCTGCTCGGCGCGCACGCTCGAACGCGCCGGCCGGCAGGGCGACGGGGTCAGCCTGCTGGTCGAGACCCACGTGCGCGAAGATCATATTCACCTCTACGGCTTCGCGGATCCGGGGGAGCGCGACTGGTTTCGTCTGCTCTCCACGGTGCAGGGGGTGGGCGCCAAGATGGCTCTGGCGGTGCTTTCGACCCTCTCTCCCGCGGATCTCATTCGGGCCATCGCCGCGCAGGACAAGGCGGCCCTCACCCGGGCCAGCGGGGTCGGCCCCAAACTGGCCGCCCGGATAGTGACCGAATTGAAGGACAAGGCCGGGACGGCCGCCCTTGGTCCCGCTGCCGCGATAGGCGCGGGGCCGGGCGCGGGCGCGATTTCGGCCGGTCTCGACGCGCCGGCGGAAGATGCGCTTTCGGCCCTGGTCAATCTCGGTTACGGCCGTAGCGAGGCGCTTGGCGCCGTGGTAGAGGCCAGCCGCAAGTTGGGCACCAAGGCGCCGTTGGCGTCGCTCATCAAGGAAGGCCTCAAGGAGTTGTCGGCATGAGCGACGCATCGCTGGACGGCGCGCGGGTCGTGGCGCCGGAAGTCGGCGAGGAGGATGCCGCTGAGCCGTCGCTGCGCCCCGGGCGGCTGGCCGAATTCGTCGGCCAGCGTCAGCTCCGGTCCAACCTGGAGGTCTTCATCCGCGCCGCCCAGACTCGCGGCGAGGCCCTGGATCACGTTCTGTTTCATGGCCCGCCGGGCTTGGGCAAGACGACCTTGGCGCAGATCGTCGCGCGCGAGCTCGGCGTCGGATTCCGCGCGACCTCCGGCCCGGTGATTGCCCGCGCCGGCGATTTGGCGGCGGTGTTGACCAACCTCGAGCCGCGCGATGTCCTCTTCATCGACGAGATCCACCGCCTGAATCCGGCAGTCGAGGAAGTGCTCTATCCGGCGATGGAGGATTACCAGCTCGACCTCATCATCGGCGAGGGACCGGCCGCCCGATCGGTGCGGATCGATCTGCCCCCTTTCACGCTGGTCGGGGCGACCACGCGCTCCGGACTGATCACCACGCCCCTGCGCGAGCGATTCGGTATTCCCCTGCGGGTCGACTTTTACGAGCCCGATGAACTGTGCCAGATCGTGCTGCGCGGCGCCGCCATCATGGGGATGAGCATCACGGAGGAGGGGGCGGCCGAGATAGCCCGCCGCGCCCGAGGCACCCCACGCGTGGCCGGACGCCTGCTGCGGCGGGTACGGGATTTTGCCGCGGTGTCGGACCTGCGGACCGTCGATGCCGAGGCGGCCGATGGCGCATTGCGCAGGCTCGAGGTGGACGAAAGGGGTCTGGATGCCATGGACCGGCGGTTCCTGGTCTGCATCGCCGAGAATTATGGCGGCGGACCGGTCGGCGTCGAAACGCTTTCCGCGGCCTTGTCGGAACAGAGGGACGTGATCGAGGAGGTGATCGAGCCCTACCTGATCCAGCAGGGCCTGCTGCAAAGGACCTCGCGAGGCCGGGTGCTGGCGCTCGCCGGTTATGGCTACCTCGGCCTCGAAGCGCCACGACAGGCCGCACAGTTGCCGCTTCTCGATCCTGAGGCCGCTGACATTACAGAAGACATCCCATGAGCGCGCACACGGATAGCCTCATGGGGCGCGTCGACGGCGGCCGGCATGTTTTGGCGCTGCGGGTCTACTACGAGGATACCGACTCGGGCGGAATGGTCTATTACGCCAACTACCTGAAATTTGCCGAGCGCGCGCGCACGGAAATGTTGCGCCTGGCGGGTTTCGATCACGGCGCGATTTCGAATCGCTTCGGCCTCGCCTTCGTCGTGCGGGATTGCACCGTATCGTACAGGAGTCCGGCCCGCCTCGACGATTTGCTGGAGGTGCGGTCGTGTTTTCTCGAGGTGGGCGGCGCTTCGCTGACCGCAGAACAACTGATCTGTCGCGAGACGACGGAATTGGCGCGCCTCGATGTGCGCCTGGCCTGCATGACCGGCGGCGGACGGCCGTCGCGAATTCCAGAACTGTTGCGGGAGGCCCTGAAAGCCTACCGCGGAGACATAGAGACAGACAGAGACACCCAAACAACAGAAAAGCGGGATTGAGCCATGGAACAAGAGACCATGGAATCGGCGATCGTCGAGAGCGCGAGCCTTGGGCAAGAGGCGGCCTACGATTTGACAATCTGGGGCCTCTTCGCCGATGCCGACCTGGTGGTCCAATTGGTGCTGGTGCTGTTGCTCCTGGCCTCCATTTGGACCTGGGCAATTATCTTCGAAAAGTGGCTGCGCATGCGGCGCCTGAAGTCGCGGGCCGAGGCCTTCGAAGAGGATTTCTGGTCCGGAGGGTCGCTGGACGACCTTTACGAGCAGATGGATCA